>NZ_JABWQW010000099.1:0-304 GCF_014268645.1 Pseudomonas sp. SWRI154 | reverse complement strand
GAACAAGGTGTCGGGGAAGCTGGTTCTGGTGATCGACGAAAGCCTGAGCTGATTTTGCGTAGACCTGTGGGAGCAGGTATGGATCGCCACGTGGCGAGGGAGCTTGCTCCCGCTGGGTGGCGCAGCCGCCCCAATTGGGACGACGCAACCGTCCAGGTAGACCGCGTCAGCTGGTTTTACGACTGCTTCGCAGCCGAGCGGGAGCAAGCTCCCTCGCCACGGTGAAGTGCGCCCCAAAAGCTGGACACTGGCTGGCTAGGCTATCGCGGACTGAGCTCGGTACGCTACAGGGCTTAGCCCGCCC
>NZ_JABWQW010000098.1:0-316 GCF_014268645.1 Pseudomonas sp. SWRI154 | reverse complement strand
GCTGCACGCCAGTGACTTCACTGCCTGAGTGATGGGGGCTGCTGCGCAGCCCAGCGGGGCGATGTTACGTTTCGCTAAATCCCCTCGCCACGGACTGCCTCTGTGGCGAGGGAGCTTGCTCCCGCTGGGGTGCGTAGCAGCCCCAAATCAGCTGAATCCGATCATTATCGACCCACCGCGCTGACTGGCTTGGGGGGCCGCTGCGCAGCCCAGCGGGAGCAAGCTCCCTCGCCACAAGAGCAACAGCCCGTGGGCCCCGGCCTTAGAACAAGCTCTGCACCTGTTCCAGCACCGCGCGGTTCATCTGGCCGGTGTG
>NZ_JABWQW010000097.1:0-323 GCF_014268645.1 Pseudomonas sp. SWRI154 | reverse complement strand
CCTCACTCCGGCATTGCTCCGTGGGCCCGCCGCGAAGGCCCATCCATGGGCCAGCGCGGCTATCCCGGCATCCATGCCGGGATACCCACTCTACAATGCCTGCGTTCGGCCATCGTGGTTAACGGGGCGCCGAGATCAACGTCCACCGCGAGGCGGCCTGATAGCCGACCTGGTTCTTGGTAGGATCGCGTTTTTCCTGTGCGAGCCTGCTTGCTGCGGCACTCAAGAAAAACGATACCCCCGTGGCGAGGGAGCTTGCTCCCGCTCGGCTGCGCAGCAGTCGTAAAATGCAACCCTGCGATTATCCAGATACACCTTGCTGA
>NZ_JABWQW010000096.1:0-337 GCF_014268645.1 Pseudomonas sp. SWRI154 | reverse complement strand
GGGATTTTCGATCAATATTGCGGCGGGGTTGTTTGGGTGACGGTATGGGGCCACTTCGTGGCCCAGCGGGAGCAAGCTCCCTCGCCACAGGTACGTCGTTTTTCTTAAGTGAACTGCATTACCCTTTGTGGCGAGGGGATTTATCCCCGTTGGGCTGCGTAGCGGCCCCAAACCAGACAACTCGGTGTGCCAGGAAGATTGAGTTCATTGATTTAGGACTGCTACGCAGCCCAACGGGGATAAATCCCCTCGCCACAGGGACTGCACCGGGCCTCAAGACGGTGTGGGCAGCCACAGTCGGAAGCGCGCCCCGCCCAGTGGCGAGGCCTCGACGGTC
>NZ_JABWQW010000095.1:0-357 GCF_014268645.1 Pseudomonas sp. SWRI154 | reverse complement strand
ATGTGTACCAAGGTCCAACCACCGTGACCGAGTCGATTGCCTCGGCATCGGGCGGTAATTTGGAAGCCATTGCGCCAAACACCGCTCCGGTCAGCACTATCGTCAGCGATGTCGACGACACCACCACGGTGACGCTGACCGCTACGCCAACCGTGAATGAAAACGGAACCATCACTTACACCGCCACCCTGACCGGTGTCGACGGCAAACCCGTCACCGCGCAAAATGGTCCTGTGACGGTCACGCTCGACAGCGGCAAAACCATCACCATCGCAGCCGGCGCAAGCTCGGGCGTGCTCGACGTAGCCGTTGGCAACGACGTGTACCAAGGTCCAACCACCGTGACCGAGTCGATTG
>NZ_JABWQW010000094.1:0-369 GCF_014268645.1 Pseudomonas sp. SWRI154 | reverse complement strand
AGATGTAGCTTTGGTAGTGCTGGTCGCTGCTTTCGGCGATGACCTGGTCGCCTTGCCAGATAAATTCCGTGGTCTGGCCGGCCACGGTCTTTTCGATGCGTCGGCCGAAGGCGTCGTAGCGGTAGGACGTTTCGCTGCCGTCGGGGCTGGTGACGCCGATGAGGCGGTGTTGGCTGTCGTAGCGGTATTCGGTGACGAGGCATTGGGCTGTGCCGCGGCGTTCGCGGATCAGGTTGCCGTAGGCGTCGTAGTCGTAATGGCGGTCGCCTTCCATCAATAGGCGGTTGCCCTTGAGGGTGGTCGGGCCGGGGCGGTCTTGCATCAGCAGGTTGCCGGCCGGGTCGTGGGCGAAGCGTTCCGGGGCTTGGC
>NZ_JABWQW010000093.1:0-372 GCF_014268645.1 Pseudomonas sp. SWRI154 | reverse complement strand
TACACCTTGCTGAATGGTTTTGGGTCTGCTGCGCAGCCCAGCGGGAGCAAGCTCCCTCGCCACAGGTTTATCGTTTGCTTTCGAAAGCGGCATTTGCTTGTGCCAGTGAAGACCAGCGCACTTTCGTCGCCATGCCTGCTCACCCACCGTTATTGCGAGCAAACCCGTACTCACAGAAGAAACGCGATCCCAACCAAAACCAGGTCGGCCCTAAGGCCGCCTCGCGGCGGACGTTGATCTCGGCGCCCCGTTAACCACGATGGCCGAACGCAGGTATTGTGGAGTGGGTATCCCGGCATGGATGCCGGGATAGCCGCGCTGGCCCATGGATGGGCCTTCGCGGCGGGCCCACGGAGCAATGCCGGAGTGAGG
>NZ_JABWQW010000092.1:0-385 GCF_014268645.1 Pseudomonas sp. SWRI154 | reverse complement strand
CCCAGGACCGCCTCGTCGCCGAACACCAGGGCTGGGCCACCCTGCGTTATCGATACGACAGCGCGGGCCGGCTGATCCATTGCCGCCTGCCCGATCGCAGCACCCTCGACTATCGCCACCTCCCGGGCGGCGCGCTGATCGCCATCGACCTCAACGGCACGTGCCTGACCGAGCACCGTTTCAAAGGCGGACGCGAGACCCAACGCCAGCAGGGCCTGCTGCTCAGCGACTACAGCTACGACGAACAAGGTCGCCTCAAGGCCCAGACCGTGTGGCAGACCCAAGAGCAACAGCTGTTCTGGCGCGACTATTCCTACGACGCGGGCGGCAACCTCGCCGCGCTGTCCGACACACGAAACCGCCGCAGCTACCAATACGACAAGCA
>NZ_JABWQW010000091.1:0-390 GCF_014268645.1 Pseudomonas sp. SWRI154 | reverse complement strand
TCGCCCTGCTCGAAGGCGAAGGCCCAGAAAAAGCCACACCGTTCTACTACCACCTCGACCACCTCGGCACGCCCCAGGAACTGACCAGTCATCAAGGCGAAGTGGTTTGGGCGGCGCGCTACAACGGCTATGGCAAACTCACCGAACTGCGCCACGGCAACGGCCCGAGACTGCATCAACCGCTGCGTTTTCAAGGGCAATACCACGACCGGGAAAGCGGCCTGCACTACAACCGGCACCGGTACTACAATCCGGAGACGGGACGGTATCTCACACCCGACCCGAGCAAGCTCAAGGGTGGGCTCAACGGGTATCGGTACACCCTGAACCCGACGGGGTGGGTGGATCCGTTGGGGTTGGAAACTTGCCCGGGCGATGGGTGTAAAAAGC
>NZ_JABWQW010000090.1:0-393 GCF_014268645.1 Pseudomonas sp. SWRI154 | reverse complement strand
GCGAGTTTTTATTGGGAATGGCAAGGCCTCGGCCCGGCGGCCCGCTGCGTGCGGCACTGGGCATCTTTTGCGCAGATGGACAGCCGCTACAGCTGGGGCGAGGACGGCAGCGTCACGGTCCAGAACCTCGATGGCAGCCAGGAAGTCTACGTCCACGACGACCGCGCGCGGCTGGTGCGCCAGGTCGATCCTGATGGCGGCGAACACCTCAAGGCCTATGACGAACAGGGTCGACTGGTCGCCGAACAAGACCCGCTCGGCGCGCTGACCGAATACCGCTACGACGAAGTCGGACGGCTGGTGGCGCTGATTCCGCCCGAAGGCGAGCCCACGTCCTACGAGTACCGCAACGGTTTCCTGCACGCCCGGCATCGCGGCAACGCCGTGTGGACC
>NZ_JABWQW010000009.1:0-216364 GCF_014268645.1 Pseudomonas sp. SWRI154 | reverse complement strand
TACATCGAAACCTACTTAACTCATTGAAACTCAAGGAGTTTTCCGTTTCGACTGCGCCGGAAGTGGGGCGAATTATAGACACCCAGGATTTGCCGTCAACCCTTTATTTCGCTTTTCTTTCAATGAGCTGCTTGAGCCCCCGAAAACCCTGGCCGCCTAGCTTGCAAGGAGCGCCCTCTATATAGAAGGAAATCATAAAATGCCTGCGCCCTTGAAAGCCGTGACGGTCGCCGTGTCCATTCCCAGTACTCGCTGGAGCACTTCCAGCGTGTGCTCCCCTAATAATGGAGGCGCACTTCTGTATTCGACAGGCGTTTCGGATAGACGAATCGGGCTCGCGACTTGCGGCACCTTGCCAGCCAGCGCGTGAGGCAGCTCTATTGCCAATCCGCGAGCTTGTACCTGAGGGTCAGCAAACATTTGAGCCAAATCGTTGATCGGCCCGCACGGCACTCCGGCCTGCTCAAGCTGAACAACCCATTCAGCCGTCGTCTTGAATACCGTCGCCTGGCGGATCAACGGAATCAGTTGTGCCCGATTCGCCACCCGCATCTTGTTCGTCGCGAACCGAGGGTCATCGGCCCATTGTGGCTGACCGGCAACTTCAGCGAATTTTCGAAACTGGCCATCATTACCCACCGTAAGAATGAAGTCACCGTCGGCCGTAGGAAAATCC
Organism: Pseudomonas sp. SWRI154; assembly: GCF_014268645.1. NCBI lineage: Bacteria > Pseudomonadati > Pseudomonadota > Gammaproteobacteria > Pseudomonadales > Pseudomonadaceae > Pseudomonas > Pseudomonas sp. SWRI154. The sequence goes on along the minus strand of NZ_JABWQW010000009.1, from coordinate 215,688 downwards.
TGATAAGGCACAATGTTCGGATGCGCATTCCCCAATCGCTTCGGCGCAACGCCCGTAGTCAGGTAGTTCATCGCCTGGTTAGCCAAGCAAGCCACTTGAACATCCAGCAATGCCATATCGATATGCTGCCCTCCACCCACATTATCGCGGTGAGCCAACGCTGCCAGGATAGCAACGGTCGAATACAGGCCTGTAAGAATGTCGGTCAGCGCAACACCAACTTTCATCGGCCCAGCGCCCTCATCCCCCTCCGGCCGGCCGGTCAGGCTCATCAAGCCGCCCAGCCCCTGGATCATGAAGTCATACCCGGCCCTTTTGGCGTACGGTCCCGTCTGGCCAAACCCGGTAATCGAGCAATAGATCAAATGCGGGTTGATCACTTTCAGCGAGTCGTAATCCAGACCATAGGCCGCAAGCCCACCCACCTTGAAGTTTTCGATCAGGATGTCGGACTTGGCCGCCAGCTCCTGGATCAGCTTTTGCCCCTCGGGACGCGTGAAATCGATAGTGACGGATTGCTTGTTGCGATTGGCCGACAGGTAGTAGGCCGCCTCGGTCGTATTCTCGCCATGGGCGTCCTTCAAAAAGGGCGGCCCCCATGCGCGTGTATCGTCGCCATTACCGGGACGCTCGACCTTGATGACGTCAGCCCCCAGGTCCGCCAGGATCTGCCCAGCCCAAGGCCCGGCCAGCACCCTGGATAAATCCAATACCCGCAGATGCGAAAGCGCGCCCATGGTCGTTCTCCTATTAATAGAACGCCTGGATACCGGTTTGCGCACGCCCCAGGATCAGCGCATGAACATCATGCGTGCCCTCGTAGGTGTTCACGACTTCCAGATTCACGAGATGACGAGCAATGCCGAACTCATCGGAGATGCCATTACCGCCGAGCATATCCCGCGCCATACGCGCAATATCCAGGGACTTGCCGCAAGAGTTGCGCTTCATGATCGAGGTGATTTCAACCGCAGCCGAGCCCTCATCTTTCATACGCCCCAGACGCAAGCATCCTTGCAGGGCGAGAGTGATTTCGGTCTGCATATCGGCCAGTTTCTTCTGGATCAACTGGTTGGCCGCCAGCGGGCGTCCGAACTGTTGCCGATCAAGCGTGTACTGACGAGCGGTGTGCCAGCAGAACTCGGCGGCGCCCAATGCGCCCCAGGAAATGCCATAACGCGCCGAATTCAAGCAAGTGAATGGCCCTTTCAAACCACGCACATCTGGAAATATGTTCTCTTCCGGGACGAATACGTTATCCATGACGATCTCGCCAGTGATCGAAGCCCGAAGACCGACCTTGCCATGAATGGCCGGAGCACTCAGGCCCTTCCAGCCCTTTTCCAGGACGAAGCCGCGGATATCACCCGCATCATCCTTACCCCAGACCACAAAGACGTCGGCGATTGGACTGTTAGTGATCCACATCTTGCTACCCGTCAAGCTGTAGCCACCGTCCACCTTCCGTGCGCGAGTAATCATCGCGCCTGGGTCGGAACCATGATTCGGCTCTGTCAGACCAAAGCAGCCGATCCATTCCCCGGAGGCCAGCTTCGGCAGATACTTCTGCTTCTGTGCCTCGGTGCCGAACTCATTGATGGGGACCATGACCAACGAGGACTGCACGCTCATCATCGAACGGTAGCCGGAATCGACACGCTCCACTTCCCGGGCAATCAGGCCGTAGCTGACATAGTTCAAGCCACTGCCGCCGTATTGCTCAGGAATGGTTGCCCCCAGCAAGCCTACCTCCCCCATTTCACGAAAGATCGCCGGATCGGTTTTTTCATGGCGGAACGCTTCCAGGACTCGTGGCGCAAGCTTCTGCTGGGCGAATTGTTCGGCCGTGTCGCGAACCATGCGCTCTTCTTCAGTGAGCTGCTGGTCCAGCAAGAGTGGATCGATCCAGTTGAAACTCGCTTTACCAGCCATGAAAAAGTCCTCAGCAATGAAATGAAAAGTCGTGGAATGATCCTAGGCGCGGTTTCCCACAGGAGCAAACGAGGATTGCGCATGCGGTTGTGCTAATTTCTCACTCCGAAAGGGCTTTTGAAGCCGCTCAAGCCCACCATGAGTGAGGTTGCCGTACATGCGTCGCAAAATCCCCAGCACCACCGCCTTGATCAGTTTCGAGGCCGCCGCCCGACACGAAAGCTTTACCAAGGCTGCGCAAGAACTGTCACTCACTCAAGGGGCCATCTGCCGACAGATCGCCAGCCTGGAGGACTTTCTCGGCGTTGAGTTGTTCCGGCGTTCGAGGCGTGGCGTCAAACTGACCGAGGCAGGCCTTTCCTATAGTCGTCGGGTTGCGACGCAATTGGACGCGGTCGAACGCGACACCCTTTCAGTCATGGGCCATACCGGCGCGAACGTTATCGAGCTAGCGGTCGTTCCAACGTTCGGCACCCAGTGGCTATTGCCGCGCCTGAAGGACTTTCAGAAGCAGCACCCTGAAGTCACGGTCAACCTGACCAATCGCACGCGCCCCTTTCTCTTTGCTGACACCGAGTTTGACGCGGCCATCTACTTCGGCGATGCCGATTGGTCCGGCACCGAATCCCACAAGCTAATGGGTGAGAACCCGATGCCAGTATGCAGCCCCACCTTACTGGGCAACCAGAAGACACTGACGCCGGCCGCCATTGCCGAAATGCCACTACTCCAGCAAACCACGCGACCCTATGCCTGGCGGCAGTGGTTCAATTCCCAGGAGCTAAACATCCCACGCGACCTGACAGGCCCGCGTTATGAACTATTCTCCATGCTGGCCCAAGCGGCCATGCACGACATGGGCATTGCGCTGATCCCACCGTTTTTGATTCAGCGAGAATTGGCCGAAGGACGCCTGGTCGTCGCAAACCGCAACGGATTGTCGAGCATCAAGGCTTATTACCTGATGATCCCGGAACGAAAAGTGGAATCCGCATCGCTCCAGGCTTTTCGCGACTGGCTAGTCCAACAAGCGGACAACTATCTAGCTGAAAATTAAAGACAAATTAAAATACTGACCTCGTAGTCAGCAAAATCACAGCGCTACAGATATACGTTTATGTCGCATAAAGCCAAACTGTTATCAAATAGGAACAATCGTCCCACAAGCGTTTAGATACGTGGCTTTGAGCCATATTGCGTACCTCATGACCGCTTATTCAGCTTGCCAATGGAAAAGTATGACTTTTTTGCCGATGACCCAATATTCACAGGGCTTTCAAGGGACAAGCCCCAGGGGTTGCGACATTCGGTCACAGGGTGACTTGTAGTTAATTTTCCGTCACCCGTCATAATCCCTTGAAGGGCTGTATTTTCGCCTGCAAAATGCCGCGCCCCGCCTTCCAGCGGGATCGTGCTGATCGGCCGCCCCAGCCGCACCATCCGAAGTGCCTGGGTTTACTCAATAAGATCACGCAGGAGATTTGACGTGCACATTGGTGTTCCCCTCGAAACCCAAACGGGTGAAACACGGGTTGCTGCTACCCCGGAAACCATCAAGAAGTTGATCGGCCAAGGCCATAAAGTCACTGTGCAAAGCGGCGCCGGTATCAAGGCCAGCGTTATCGACAGTGCCTATGAGGCAGTGGGTGCAACCATTGGCAGCGCCAGTGATGCGTTTGGCGCTGAGCTGATTCTCAAAGTGGTTGCCCCTAGCGACAGCGAGCTGACGCTGATCAAGAGTGGCACCGTTCTGGTGGGCATGCTCAATCCGTTCAACAACGAAACCATCGCCAAGCTGGCCGAACGCGGCATTACCGCTTTTGCCCTTGAGGCCGCGCCACGGACTTCTCGAGCCCAAAGCCTGGACGTGCTGTCGTCTCAAGCGAATATTGCCGGTTACAAAGCCGTGCTGCTGGCCGCTCACCACTATCCGCGCTTCATGCCGATGCTGATGACCGCCGCGGGTACCGTGAAAGCGGCGCGCGTGCTGATTTTGGGCGCGGGCGTGGCCGGGTTGCAGGCGATTGCCACGGCCAAGCGCTTGGGCGCCGTGATCGAGGCTTCGGATGTGCGCCCTGCGGTGAAGGAGCAAATCGAATCCCTCGGCGCCAAGTTCGTCGACGTGCCTTACGAAACCGACGAAGAGCGTGAATGCGCCGTCGGCGTCGGTGGCTACGCCCGGCCCATGCCTGCCAGCTGGATGCAGCGCCAGGCCCAGGCCGTGCACGAGCGCGCCAAGCAGGCTGACATCGTCATCACCACCGCATTGATTCCGGGCCGCAAGGCACCGACGCTGTTGAGCGCGGAAACCGTGGCGCAGATGAAACCGGGTTCGGTGGTCATCGACCTCGCGGCGGCCCAGGGCGGTAACTGCCCGCTGACCGTGGCCGATCAGGTAGTGATCGAGAATGGCGTGACCATTTGCGGCCCGACCAACCTCGCCGGTGAAGTTGCGGCCGATGCTTCGGCGCTGTACGCCCGTAACCTGCTGGACTTCCTGAAGCTGGTCTTCACCAAGGAAGGTCAGTTCGACGTGAACCTGGAAGACGACATCGTCGCCGCGTGCCTGATGTGCCGCGACGGCCAAGTCATCCGCAAAAACGCCTAAGCAGGGATTCAGACAATGGAAGAGCTTATCTCCCCCGGTATCTACAACCTGATCATCTTTGTGCTGGCGATTTACGTCGGTTACCACGTGGTCTGGAACGTTACACCTGCTTTGCACACGCCATTGATGGCGGTGACCAACGCCATTTCGGCGATCGTGATCGTCGGCGCCATGCTCGCCGCCGCGCTGACCGTAACACCTCTGGGCAAGACCATGGGCACCCTCGCCGTGGCCCTGGCCGCCGTGAACGTGTTCGGTGGCTTCCTGGTGACACGCCGCATGCTTGAGATGTTCAAGAAAAAAGCCCCGAAAGCCGTAAAAGAAGAGGCGCCCAAGTAATGAGCATGAACCTGGTAACGACGCTCTACCTGATCGCGTCGATCTGTTTCATCCAGGCCCTCAAAGGCCTGTCGCACCCGACCACCTCCCGCCGAGGCAACCTGTTTGGCATGCTCGGCATGGCGCTGGCGGTGATCACCACCGTGGGTCTCATCTATAAGCTGGGCGCTGAGCTAGCGACCGCCGGCATCGGCTACGTCATCGTCGGCCTGTTGGTCGGCGGTACGGCCGGTTCGATCATGGCCAAGCGCGTCGAGATGACCAAGATGCCGGAACTGGTGGCGTTCATGCACAGCATGATCGGCCTGGCGGCGGTGTTCATTGCCATCGCGGCGGTCGTCGAGCCGCAGTCCTTGGGCATCGTCAAGCAACTGGGGGATTCGATTCCGGCCGGTAACCGCCTGGAGCTGTTCCTCGGCGCAGCCATTGGTGCAATCACCTTCTCCGGTTCGGTGATCGCATTCGGCAAGCTCTCGGGCAAGTACAAGTTCCGCCTGTTCCAAGGCGCACCGGTACAGTTTGGTGGCCAGCACAAGCTCAACCTGATCCTGGGCCTGGCGACGCTGGGCCTGGGCCTGGCCTTCATGTTCACCGGCAACCTCGGCGCGTTCGCCTTGATGCTGGCCCTGGCTTTTATCCTGGGCGTGCTGATCATCATCCCGATCGGCGGCGCGGACATGCCGGTGGTGGTCTCGATGCTCAACAGCTATTCCGGTTGGGCCGCGGCGGGTATCGGCTTTTCGCTGAACAACTCGATGCTGATCATTGCCGGTTCGCTAGTGGGTTCGAGCGGTGCGATTCTCTCGTACATCATGTGCAAGGCGATGAACCGTTCGTTCTTCAACGTATTGCTCGGCGGTTTCGGCAACACCGCAGATGCGGCTGGCCCGGCAGGCTCCAAAGAAGCCCGTCCGGTGAAATCCGGTTCGGCTGACGACGCGACCTTCCTGCTGACCAACGCCGACACGGTGATCATCGTGCCGGGCTACGGCTTGGCGGTTGCCCGGGCGCAGCACGCGCTGAAAGAGCTGACCGAGAAGCTGACCCACCGTGGCGTGACCGTTAAATACGCAATCCACCCGGTGGCTGGTCGTATGCCTGGGCACATGAACGTATTGCTGGCCGAGGCCGAAGTGCCTTACGACCAGGTGTTCGAGATGGAAGACATCAACTCCGAGTTCGGCCAGGCCGACGTGGTGCTGGTGCTGGGTGCCAACGACGTGGTCAACCCGGCGGCGAAGAACGATCCAAAGTCGCCGATTGCCGGCATGCCGATCCTCGAAGCCTTCAAGGCCAAGACCATCATCGTCAACAAGCGCTCCATGGCCAGCGGCTATGCTGGCCTGGACAACGAACTGTTCTACCTCGACAAGACCATGATGGTGTTCGGTGACGCCAAAAAGGTGATCGAGGACATGGTCAAAGCGGTGGAATAACTCTCCCGTTTCGCCAAAAACGCCCCGCCTTGTCGGGGCGTTTTGATTTATATCAAGGCAAAGCATTACCGATCCGGCAACAATGTTTTGCCTGAAACCCCCGTAATAGACGCCTTAAATGCGACTTTTGTAGCGGGTCGGGCAAAGCGCGAATTCTCTAGACTGCGCATCCAGCTTCCAGCCCGAGACGACCCTCCATGTACCGTGATCGCATCCGCCTGCCTTCGTTGTTGAATAAAGTGATGAGCGCTGCCGAAGCCGCCTTGTTGATCGAGGACGGCATGACCGTTGGCATGAGTGGCTTTACCCGCGCCGGAGAAGCCAAGGCAGTGCCCCACGCCCTGGCTGAGCGTGCCAAGGTCACCCCGCTTAAAATCAGCTTGATGACCGGTGCGAGCCTGGGCAACGACCTCGACAAGGAGCTCACCGAGGCCGGTGTGCTCGCGCGACGCATGCCGTTCCAGGTCGACAGCACGTTGCGTAAGGCAATCAACGCAGGCGAGGTGATGTTCATCGACCAGCATCTCTCTGAAACCGTCGAGCAACTGCGCAACGGCCAACTCAAATTGCCCGATATTGCCGTGATCGAAGCAGTGGCCATCACCGAGCAAGGACATATCGTACCGACCACGTCGGTGGGTAACTCAGCCAGCTTCGCCATCTTCGCCCGGCAAGTGATCATCGAGATCAACCTGGCTCACAACCCGAATCTCGAGGGGTTGCACGACATTTATATCCCGACCTATCGCCCCACTCGCACGCCGATCCCCTTGGTGAAAGTCGACGACCGTATTGGCAGCACCGCGATTCCGATCCCGCCGGAAAAGATTGCCGCCATAGTCATAACCAACCAAGGGGACTCGCCTTCTACCGTCGCCCCGCCAGACAGCGACACCCAGGCCATCGCCGATCACCTGATCGACTTCTTCAAACAGGAGGTTTCGGCTGGGCGCATGACCAACAAGCTCGGGCCGCTGCAGGCCGGGATTGGCAACATCGCCAACGCCGTGATGTGCGGCCTGATCGATTCGCCGTTCTCGGACTTGACCATGTACTCCGAGGTTTTGCAGGACTCGACGTTTGACTTGATTGACGCCGGCAAGCTGAGTTTCGCCTCCGGCAGCTCGATCACCCTGTCGGGTCGACGCAATGCCGACGTGTTCGGAAACCTGGAAAAGTACAAGGAAAAACTGGTCCTGCGCCCGCAGGAAATTTCCAACCATCCCGAGGTCGTGCGCCGTCTGGGCATCATTGGTATCAACACCGCGCTGGAGTTCGACTTATACGGCAACGTCAATTCCACCCATGTCTGCGGCACGCGGATGATGAATGGCATCGGCGGCTCAGGGGACTTCGCCCGCAATGCTCACCTGGCGATTTTCGTCACCAAGTCGATTGCCAAGGGTGGGGCCATTTCCAGCGTCGTGCCGATGGTCAGCCATGTGGACCATACCGAACATGACGTCGACATCCTGGTGACCGAGATCGGCCTGGCCGACCTGCGGGGCCTGGCGCCACGGGAGCGGGCACGCGTGATCATCGACAATTGCGTGCACCCTTCCTACCGCCAGGCCTTGAACGACTATTTCAACGCCGCGTGCGCTTTGGGTGGGCATACGCCGCACATCCTGCGCGATGCACTCAGTTGGCACCTGAACCTCGAAGAGACCGGACGCATGTTGGCGGTCTGATACAGCTGGAACACAGCTAACGCAAATACAGTTTTGATTGGAGTCCACCGCTCGCGCGCAACCCGAAAAAAACTGTACTGCTGTACCGGTGTTTTCCTACAGTCTTTTCTCACAAAACCACGAATGAGTAGCAGAAATGCACCATAGTGGTGCCGACAAGTACAGTTGCCTCGTTATCGACCAGTACACCACGGTTTAACAGTTAACTGGTCTCGCACAATACAAATGAACTGTATCTACAGTCGCTGGCCAAACGAGCAGATCATGGGCACCAGTTAAACCACTACCTAATCCCGCCACAAGCGGAAGGATGTCAACCATGGAACGTACACTCAGTTCCGAGCTGTTTTTCGAAGACAAAGCTGAAAAAAACCAGGCTTCCCTGCCTCTTCGCGTTATCGCCAACCTGATGTTGTGGCAGCGTCGCATTGCCAGCCGCCATCAACTGGCTCGTCTGGATTCGCGCCTGCTGGCTGACGCCGGTATCAGCGAAGCCCAACGTTACGAAGAGCTGAGCAAGCCGTTCTGGCGCTAACTCAGCGTCGCTGGCCCTGACCCACCGGGTCCACTGCCAGCACCGAATTGAATAAACAAGACCCGTCGCGGGAACCCGCGACGGGTCTTGTCGTTTACGGGGCAGATTCCGGTAAATCGACCAAACCATAACAGTTATTTAATTTAACAGATTGTTAGGTACAGTTTATCCACAACGCAGCCGGTGCGAGTCGCATGCGGTATAACGGGTTAATTCCAGGCTGTCAGCCAACGCGTTCTGTCCTAATATCGATACGAACGTGGCGAAGCGAGTCGAGCCTGCGTCTCTTCTTCCAGCTACCTGCACCCGCATAACCTCAATTCCCAAGGAGTTCACCATGATCCGTCTTCGCCTGCTCAGCGCCGTTGCCCTGCTGGCCGTGTCCGCCCACTCCAACGCCAGCAGCTTCATCGTTACCACAGACTCCATTGTTGGCGCGCTCAAGGCCACGTCCGACGTCACCTCCGATGCAACCTCATCACTGCGGGACAACAAGATCGTCCAGGCCGCGCGAGATGACGCCGCCAGCTTCGTGGCCAGCGAAGGCGCGATCCGTGGTGTGAAACTGGAAAGTGCGCTGGACTATATTCGCCAGCAGGCCCCCCAGATCGACGCCACTGACGCGCAACTGGCCCAGGCCATTCTGGTGATCTGAGGCAACATGAAACATCGGGCGCGCAATGGTGTTCCGATGTTTCAGCACTGGCTCTGGCCCGCAGGTTTGCGCTAGCCTTCCGGCTCGCCATCAACCGTCGAGTACCATGCGTTTTTATCCAAATCCATTTATCGCGTCTTGCCTAGTGGTTTTTTGCTGGTCTGTTCCGGCCCACGCCTTCGATGTGACCACCCAGCAAGTGGTGGCTAGCGGCTACGCCACATCCTTGGTGACCTCTGCGCCCTTCGACAATAAACTTATCGTCGCCGCCCGCGATGACGCTGCGGTATTCGTTGCCAGCGACGGACAGCTGAGAGGTGCACGGTTGGAATCGGCCCTGGACTACATGCGCCGAACCCAGCCAAAACTTCACGCCAGCGACCTTGAACTGGCACAGGCAATTCTCGTCCAATAATTATCTTCATTTTCCGGAGTCGTTCCATGCGTAGCCCGCTGATTGCTGCCGCCCTAGGCCTGCTGGTGTTGGCCGATGTGGCCCAGGCACATACCCTGGTAGCCACCAGTAACATCATCGTTCGCGCTTCCCAGCGCACGATCGATTTCACTTCCGACACCACCACATCCATCCGTGATTCGAAGATCGTTCGCGAAGCCCACGACGACGCAGCAAGCTTCGTCGCCAGCAATGGCGAAATTCGTGGCGCTCATCTCGAGGCCGCCTTCGATACCTTGCGTACACGCGTGCCGGAAGCGCGCGACGCCAGTGACCAGGTTCTCGCCGAAGCCATCCTCGCATTGTGAGGCGGCTCGCCGCCTGGCTGACGGCCGGGGTCATGCTGCTTATCGGCAGCACCGCCCAGGCCGGCCTGCAGCTACACCTTAATGCCGACGACTTGACGCCGGCACAGCAGCAGGCCAGCCAGGCACTGCTCGATGAAGCCATGCAGGCATTGCCGCCACGCTTCATCGAGCGACTGGACCGCCGCATCGATGTTGGCTGGACCGACCAAATGCCCGCCAATGCCTACGGCCAGGCCTCGCTGGTGTCACAGCTGGACCTGAACCGAAACCTGCTGGGTAGCCTCACCGACGGCAGCGCCGCCACACAGAAGACCCAGCGCCCCCACGGCACGGTACGGCGGGAAATGCTCGCCACGGTCCTGCATGAACTAACCCACATTTATGACCGCTCGCGTCTATGGCCGGATGCCGAGCGTGTGCTGATCCAGCGTTGCACTCGACGCAACAGCAGCGCCGGGCTGATCGGCCTGCCTGATGAATGCCGAGGCCAGAACGATCGCCGCTTTACACTGAGCGACGATCCTCGCTTGCTCGACTTGGCGGGCTGGCCGCAATACGTCGGCCGTCGCGGTGAACGGGAGCAGCACAATCGTCAAGTCGTCCGCAGCCCGGACCTTTACGAGACGAGCAGCCCCAAGGAGTTCGTCGCGGTCAACATGGAGTACTTTCTCCTGGACTCCAGCTATGCCTGCCGACGTCCCGCGCTGTATCGCTATTATCAGGAACACTTTGGTTGGGCCCCCGCCGCCAAGGACACCTGCGCAAAATCGTTCGCCTTCCTCAATGCCGGCAACGACTTCGCCAAGACGCCACTGGGCAAGGTCGATCCGGAACGGGTCTATGCCATTGACTACCTGTTGGCCGAAGCGAACCAGAACTGGGTCAGCCGCTGGGGCCACAGCATGCTCCGGCTGGTGATTTGCGCACCGGACCGGCCGCGTGGCCCGGACTGCCGCCTGGACCTGGACCAACACCTGGTGCTGTCGTACCGCGCTTTTGTGGGCGACGTGCAGTTGTCGAGTTGGGACGGACTGGTGGGCAAATACCCGTCGCGCCTGTTCGTGCTACCGCTCGCCCAAGTGATCGATGAATACACCAAGACCGAATTGCGCAGCCTGGCGTCTGTACCGCTGAACCTGTCGCGCACTGAGATAGAAGAAACGGTCGAACACGCCGCCGAAATGCACTGGAGCTACGACGGCAGTTATTACTTCCTGTCCAATAACTGCGCCGTGGAAAGCTTGAAGCTACTGCGCAGCGGCAGCAACAACGAACAGCTCAAGGGCCTGGACAGCATCATGCCCAACGGCCTGCTGGAAGTGCTCAAGGGCCGGGGCCTGGCGGATACCAGCGTGCTGGATGATCCCAAGGAAGCCTTGCGCCTGGGCTACCGCTTCGACTCATTCCGTGAGCGGTACCAGGCGATGTTCGAGGTGCTGAAGAAGCATCTGCCTATCAAGCAACAAACGGTTGAGGACTGGCTGGCCCTGGATGCCGCCGAACGCCGCGTCTGGTTCGAACAGGCCGACCTGCGCACCAGCGCAGCATTGTTGCTGCTGGAACAGGCCAGCTATCGTCGACAATTGTTGTTGGCGCAGGATGAAGTCAAACAACGCTACCTCGGAGCCCGTGAACTGCAGAACGGCGGCATGGAACGGGCTAACGCGACGTTGCAACAGATTCTAGCCAACAGCGGCTTCCTGAGCCGTCCGGCTGAACTGCTAGGCACCGGCGGCTACGGGTTACCGCAACCCAGCGAGTGGCAGCGCCTGGAATCCGAAAGCAGCTTGCGTCAGAAACAGCTGCAAACACTGACAGGTGATCTGGACAAGGAAGTCCGGGCGTTGCTGGAACCGAGCCGCGCCGCTGAAATTGCTGCAAGCGAGGCCAATGTGAAAGCGATCGGCGAGCATTTGCGCAAGCTGCACAAGGCCGGAGGCGGGTTGGAGCTACCCTGACGAAACACTCCTAAAGTAACAAAAGGGGTTCAGAACCCAGTTCTGAACCCCTTTTTTGATGCTGATCCGAATCAGTCGATACGCGCTTTGCGCACGCCATCAGCCAAGGCAGCACATAGGCTCAACACCCCATCAATCGCTTGCTCCGGCGTATCGGCGCTGGCGATATGGTCGATCAGCGCCGAACCAACCACCACCCCATCAGCCAGTCGTGCGATGGCCGCCGCCTGCTCCGGCGTGCGGATGCCGAAACCGATGCTGATCGGCAAATCGGTATGGCGACGCAGGCGTGCGACGGCCTCTTCGACATGCTCCAGCGTCGCAGCACCGGCACCGGTTACGCCCGCCACCGACACGTAGTACACGAAACCCGAACTGCCGTTGAGCACCGTCGGCAAGCGCGCGTCATCGGTGGTCGGCGTGGTCAGGCGGATGAAGTCCAGGCCAGCCGCCTGGGCCGGTTCGCACAGTTCACTGTTGTGCTCGGGCGGCATGTCCACGACGATCAGGCCGTCGACTCCGGAGTCCAGCGCCTCGCCAATGAAGCGCTGCACGCCATAACGATGGATCGGGTTGTAATAACCCATCAGCACCAACGGCGTATCAGTATTGTCCTTGCGGAACTCACGAACCATCTGCAGGGTTTTCGCCAGGTTTTGCTGAGCGCCCAAGGCCCGGATGTTAGCCAACTGGATCGCCGGGCCGTCGGCCATCGGATCGGTGAATGGCATGCCCAACTCGATCACATCGGCGCCAGCGGCAGGAAGTCCCTTGAGAATCGCCAGCGAGGTGTCGTAGTCCGGGTCGCCGCCGGTGACAAACGTCACCAGGGCAGCGCGATTCTGTTCCTTGAGTTCGGCAAAACGGGTTTGCAGGCGGCTCATCAGTGTTTCTCCTGCTGGGATTGTTCCATATGGTGCATCACGGTTTGCATATCTTTATCGCCACGACCGGACAGGTTGACCACCATCAGGTGATCCTTTGGCAAGTTCGGTGCGCGCTTGAACACTTCAGCCAGGGCATGGGCGCTTTCCAGCGCAGGAATAATCCCTTCCAGGCGGCAGCATTTGTGGAAAGCTTCCAGGGCTTCGGCGTCCGTGACCGAGGTGTATTGGACGCGACCAATGTCGTGCAACCACGCGTGTTCCGGGCCGATACCGGGATAGTCGAGACCTGCGGAAATCGAATGCGCGTCGATGATCTGCCCGTCGTCATCCTGCAACAGGAAGGTACGGTTGCCGTGTAGCACGCCCGGCACGCCGCCATTCAGGCTCGCCGCATGCTTACCGGTCTCGATGCCGTAGCCGGCAGCTTCGACACCAATGATCTCGACACTCTTGTCATCCAGGAACGGATGGAACAGGCCCATGGCATTGGAGCCGCCGCCGATACACGCCACCAAGCTGTCCGGCAAGCGGCCTTCCTGGGCTTGCAGTTGATCGCGGGTCTCCTTGCCGATCACAGCCTGGAAGTCGCGGACCATTGCCGGGTACGGATGCGGACCTGCCACAGTGCCGATCAAATAGAACGTGCTGTCAACGTTGGTCACCCAGTCGCGCAGTGCCTCGTTCATCGCATCCTTCAGGGTGCCAGTACCGGCGACCACTGGGATGACTTCGGCACCGAGCAGCTTCATGCGGAACACGTTGGCCTGCTGGCGCTCGATATCAGTGGTGCCCATGTAGATAACGCAGTCCAGGCCGAAACGCGCCGCGACGGTGGCAGTGGCCACGCCGTGCATGCCCGCGCCGGTCTCGGCAATGATGCGTTTCTTACCCATGCGCCGCGCCAGCAGGATCTGGCCGATGCAGTTGTTGATCTTGTGCGCGCCGGTGTGGTTCAGCTCTTCACGCTTGAGATAGATCTTCGCGCCGCCGCAATACTCGGTCAGGCGTTCGGCGAAATACAGCGGGCTCGGACGACCGACGTAGTCGCGCTGGAAGTAGGCCAATTCCTCGACGAACGCAGGATCTTCCTTCGCCACTTCGTATTCACGGGCCAGATCGAGAATCAGCGGCATCAAGGTTTCGGCCACATAACGGCCACCGAAGGCGCCGAACATACCGTTCGCATCAGGGCCGCTACTAAGGTTGAAAGGGGTCGTAGACTGGGTCATCGGGCGCTCCAGGCGAATGCGTAGAAAGACAATGAGGCTCACTCTACCCCTGACATCTCGCCCTGAAAACCGATAAGATCGCCGCAACCTGTCAGGAAAACTCACAGATACCATGAGCCATGACTTACCGCCGCTTAACGCCCTGCGTGCCTTCGAGGCCACCGCCCGCCTGAACAGCGTAAGCCAAGCGGCAGAACAGCTGCATGTGACCCACGGCGCCGTCAGCCGGCAACTGAAGGTGCTCGAAGAGCACCTGGGCGTCAGCCTTTTCGTCAAGGATGGGCGTGGCCTTAAACTCACAGATGCAGGGTTGCGCCTACGTGACGCCAGTGCCGACGCGTTCGAGCGCCTGCGCACCGTTTGCGCAGAGCTGACGCAAAGCACAGCGGACGCTCCGTTCGTGTTGGGCTGCTCGGGAAGCTTGCTGGCGCGCTGGTTCATCCCTCGCCTGGGCAGGCTCAATGCCGACCTGCCGGACTTGCGCTTGCACTTGTCCGCCGGCGAGGGCGACCTGGACCCCAGGCGCCCGGGGCTAGACGCATTGCTGGTGTTCGCCGAGCCGCCCTGGCCGGCCGACATGCAGGTGTATGAACTGGTCAGCGAGCGAATCGGCCCGGTCATCAGCCCTCGTTACGCCGGATTCATTCACTTGCAAGATGCGCCGGCCAGCGCGCTGCTGGGCGAACCGCTGTTGCACACCACTTCGCGTCCCCAGGCCTGGCCGACCTGGGCACGGCAAAATGCCCTTGAACCCCAGGCGTTGAAGTTCGGGCAAGGTTTTGAGCATTTATATTATTTGCTGGAGGCTGCCGTAGCCGGGCTCGGCGTGGCCATTGCCCCCGAGCCGCTGGTCGTCGAAGACCTGCGTGCCGGTCGCCTGGCCGCGCCGTGGGGTTTCAGCGAAACCTCGGCGCGGTTGGCGTTATGGCTGCCCAAGCGCGCCGCCGATGGGCGCGCCCGGCAATTGGCGCAATGGCTCAGGCAAGAGCTGAACCCATCGATTCAGTCGCCGCGTTTGCACAGCAAGTAGGCGGCCAACAAACCCAGCGCCCCGACCGCGACACCGGCGGTGGTCCAAGGGTGTTCTTGAGCGTAGTCGCGCGTGGCGATCCCGGTTTCGCGGGTTTTCACCTTGACCTCTTCATAGGCATCGCTCAGCAGATGCCGAGAATGTTTCAGTGCGCTTTCGGCATTTGCCTTCAGCGACTTGAGGGTCTTACGCGACTCGTCCGAGGCGTCGTCCTTCAGGCTTTCCAACGACTTGAGCAGACTCTCGATCTCCGCTTCCATGCTTTGCAACGAGGCTTTGCGTAACGAAGTGCTGGCCATAGTGGCTCTCTCCTGCAGTGGTTGAGTAGCGTGTGAGAGTTGGGACTCCGACCGTTTGGGAAAGTGCAGTAAATCTGAACTTTCACAGCGTAAACGGCGACACAAGTAAGGCGAAAAATCGCTGCTAGGCTGTAAAAAACAACCAAGGAGAACGTCATGAGTGATCATCACACGTACAAAAAAGTCGAGCTGGTCGGCTCGTCTCCCACCAGCATTGAAGACGCCATCAACAATGCCTTGGCCGAGGCCAGCAAAAGCCTCAAGCATCTGGAGTGGTTCGAAGTCACGGAAACCCGCGGCCACATCGAAAACGGCCGGGCCGCGCATTTCCAGGTGACCATCAAGGTCGGATTCCGGATCGCCAATAGCTGATGCTCGGTGAACTAAGCGCACTGGCGGAGTGCCATAGGGAATGGCGATGCGCTATCGAATCAGCGCGTCGCCCTGTCTCATAGCTGTCCTATGATCCGACCAAGGAGTGCGAGCGATGAAAAAGTTGATGGTGGCCCTGGGTTTGCTGAGCCTTGCGAGCGGTGCGTTTGCGGCTGGTAAGCCCTGCGAAGAGTTGAAAAGCGAAATTGCAGCGAAGCTGGACGCCAAGGGCGTGTCAGGTTATTCGCTGGAAATCGTCGATAAAGGCGCAGCGGCTGGCGGAAAAGTCGTTGGCACCTGTGAGGGCGGTGCGAAAGAAATCATCTACAAAAAGTGATTCTTTCAAACATCAAAGCCGACGCATGCGTCGGCTTTTTCATGCTCGCGATTCAGTCTTTCATCACCTGCGCCAGTAGTTCATATGAGTGCAAACGATCAGCGTGCTCATATAGATCACTGGTGAAAATCAGCTCATCGGCCTGGGTCTGCTCAATCAGCACCTCCAACTTGGCGCGGATCTTCTGCGGGCCGCCGATCATCGCCAGGCCGAGGAAGTCGCCAACGGCTTCCTTCTCATGGGGCAGCCAGAGGCCGTTCATGGTTTCGACGGGCGGACGTTGCACCAGGCTCTGGCCGCGCATCAACGCGAGGATCCGCTGGTACACCGAGGTCGCCAGGTAGTCGGCCTGCTCGTCGGTGTCCGCCGCCACCAGCGGCACGCCGAGCATGACATAGGGCTTGTCGAGAACCGCCGACGGTTTGAAATGGTTACGGTAGATGCGGATCGCCTCGTGCATGAAACGCGGTGCGAAATGCGAGGCGAAGGCGTACGGCAAACCACGCTCACCGGCCAGCTGCGCGCTGAACAAACTTGAACCCAACAACCACACCGGCACGTTGGTCCCGGTGCCGGGCATGGCGATGATGCGTTGGTCCGGCGTTCGCGGGCCGAGATAGCGCATCAGTTCGGTCACATCTTCAGGGAAATCATCGGCGCTGCCAGAGCGCTCGCGACGCAGCGCCCGGGCGGTCATCTGGTCGGAGCCGGGCGCGCGTCCCAGCCCAAGGTCGATCCGGCCCGGAAAGAGGCTCTCAAGCGTGCCGAACTGTTCGGCAATTACCAACGGCGCGTGATTTGGCAGCATTACCCCGCCGGAGCCCACGCGAATGGTCGAAGTGCCCCCTGCCAGATAACCCAGCAGAACCGCGGTCGCGGAGCTGGCGATGCCGTCCATGTTGTGGTGCTCGGCCACCCAGAATCGGGTGTAGCCGAACTTTTCCACGTGCTGCGCCAGGTCCAGCGAGTTGCGCAGCGACTGGGCGGCGTTGCCGTCAGCACGAACGGGCACAAGGTCAAGGGTAGAGAATTTAACTTCGGATAGCTGTTTCATGGGCCGGCATCTCCAACGGCGTATGAGCTTTCCTACGGACGAAAGCCTGCCGTTTCTATAGGTGTGCTACATGCAATGTGGGCATATACCCGAGTTTCAATAGTAGTGAAGAATTTTCCTACCAAATTAGTCGGCTAATCGACCGGATGAACTTTATCGGTCGGTCTATCCTCACAATCCTGGCACTGAAAAATACCCAGGCGCGAACCCTCGCGCCGGATCAACAGGAGGCACACATGGCTATCGTCAAGAAAGCATCGGCTCACTGGGAAGGTGACCTGAAGACCGGAATCGGCTCGATCTCCACGGAAACCGGCGTGTTGCGTGAAGCGCCCTATGGCTTCAAGGCACGCTTTGAAGGCGGCAAGGGCACCAACCCCGAGGAATTGATCGGCGCGGCCCACGCGGGCTGTTTCTCCATGGCATTTTCGATGATCCTCGGCGACGCCGGGCTCAAGGCCGACAGCATCGACACCAACGCCGAAGTCACACTGGACCAGGTTGACGGCGGCTTTGCGATTACGGCGGTGAAGCTGATTCTCAAGGCCAAGATTCCCGGCGCCAGCCAGCAGCAATTCGAAGAGCTGAGCAATAAAGCCAAGGAAGGTTGCCCGGTTTCCAAGGTTCTCAATGCCAAGATCACCCTGGATGCCACGCTGGTGAGTTGATGAAATGAAAAGATCGCAGCCTCCAGGCTGCGGTCTTCTTTATGGGCATCTATTTACCCGAAGACAATTATGATCGAATGCAGGCCTGCAGTTTCAGCGCACAGGCAGTGCGCGCTGTATCGAGGAATTCCAGCATGAAACGATTCGCCCTGGCAGTCATCGGTTGCGCATTGGCCACTTCGACCCTCGCGGCACCCAAGCCCTGCGAAGAACTCAAGGCCGAGATCGAAGCCAAGATCCAGGCTCAGGGCGTGGCGTCCTATACGCTGGAAATCGTCACCAATGATGAAGTCCATGACCAGAACATGGTGGTGGGCAGCTGCGAGAACGGCAGCAAAAAAATCATCTACCAAAAGAACGACCGCTAGGCCGCGCTACATCAGGCAATTGGCTTGCCGATCCTCGGCAACGATCTCACGCTTGGCGTTATAGAGCCGGGCGCTGGGGGAATACGCCAGGTTGCGAGCCTCCAGACGATAACGCTGGCCGGCCTCGAAATGGTCGTAACGTATGATCAGGTAGCACAACCGCTCTTTCGGTTCGCTCATCATGCCCAGCCCACCGCCGCCGCCGAACACCTCGAAATCGAAGCGCACCTCCAATTCGTGGCTACCCGGCGAAACCTGGAAAAATCGCCCGTCCCGCAATCGCTGGCCATCCAGCCTTTCAGCCATCACCAATTTTCCACCCGGCATTGGGGTGGCGAAATCGACCCAGGCCATGTTCGGGTCGATCTCGGGCAATGGGCTCGTTGCACACCCGCTCAAAGTCATGAGAGCCAATAACAGCGTGGGTAGGCGCATGGTGATTTCCTGAAGTCAGGCCCTGAGCATAGCGCCGATCAGCTTTGCTGGCAGCCCGCTGGCGTGCCTTGGCCCACTACTTTGCGCTGCTGGTCATACAGCTTGGCCCACGGACGGAAACCAATACTGCCGGCCTGTAGTTGATAACGCTGGCCCGCGTTGAAGTCTTTGAATTTCACGTTCAACCGGCAATCACGCCACAGCGGCTCGGCATCCGGGCCGATGTTGCCCGGCTCCACGGCAAATTGATAACGCACCGTCAGCTCATGGCTGCCGGGTTGCACTTCGAAATAACGCCGGTCGATGGATTCCTTGGCGTCGACCTCCAACGCTTGCAACGCCGTGTTCTGATGGTCTGCAAGATCGATCCACGCTTGGGACGGATCAGGATCGGGCAAACCGGCACAACCGGTCAGCAGCAACAGGCCACTCGTCAGCATCAACATGCGCATAGCGAAGCTCCGGGCAAGCGGGATAGTCTTGGGGCAGACTTTCCCGGGGTGATTCCAATTGATCAGGCAGCGTTCACGCCATCGGTTACTCGACCGTGTTTTCCGGATTTTGTTTCCCGCCCTCGTGCTTTTGTTACTCAACGGTTGCTCCAGCGTCAGCTACTACAGCCAGCTCGCCAGCGGACAACTGCGACTGCTGCAAGCCCGCGAGCCGATCGACCGGGTCATCGCCGACCCCGCCCGCGACCCAACGTTGCGCGCCCATCTGGCCCAGGCACGCGAGGCCCGGGCGTTCGCCAGCGCCCACCTGCACCTGCCCGACAACAAAAGCTATCGCCTGTACGCGGACATCGATCGCCCCTTCGTCGTCTGGAATGTCTTCGCCACGCAGGAATTTTCCCTGGCACCGCAAAACCACTGCTTCCCCATCGCCGGTTGCGTCGCGTATCGCGGCTACTACAGCCAAAGCGCCGCCCGAGGCGAGGCCGCGTTGCAGCGCTTGCAGGGTATGGATGTATCGATTGGCGGCGTGGAGGCTTATTCGACCCTGGGCTGGTTCAACGACCCGATCCTGAGTTCGATGCTGCACTGGGGCGACGAGCGCCTGGCGACGCTGATCTTTCATGAACTGGCGCACCAGCGGGTCTACGTAAAGGACGACACGGAATTCAACGAATCCTTTGCCACCTTCGTCGAGGAGCAAGGCACAAGGCAATGGCGCGCCCATCGCGGGCTGGCGCCGGACAATGGCAACAAGGTGCGCCAACGCGACCAATTCATCCAACTGATCCTCGACACCCGCCAGCGGCTGGAAACCCTCTACGCCCAACCGCTGCCGGACGAACAGATGCGCCAGCGCAAGGCTGCGCAATTCGAACGCTTGCGCGCTGACTACGCGCAAATGCGCGATACCCAGTGGGCGGGTGACAAGCGCTACGACGCGTGGGTCTACGCGCCACTGAACAACGCACGGCTACTGCCCTTCGGTCTGTATGACCAATGGGTGCCGGCGTTTGCGGCGTTGTTCGAACGTGAGAATGGGGATTGGGTCGCGTTTTATGCGGCGGTGGAAAACCTTGGCCGGTTGCCGGTGGATGAGCGCAAGGCAGCCTTGAAGGCGCTCAGTGCAAGCAAGCCCCTACCACCATAACGAACCACCCGCCCAAACCTCACGAAGTTGCGCCGCATTGAGGCTGCGCCGTTCGGGATCGAAGGCCAACGTCGTACGCAGCGACGGCCAACAGCGCCTGGGCAGGTTGCGCGGTGCCTTGAGTTGGCGCTCCAGCCCGGCATCGCGCGCCTGGTTTGAAGGTAAACGCCGGTAGGGATGTTTGCCGCATGCCAGTTCATAAAGTACGCAAGCCAGGCTATAGAGATCGGCGCGGGCTGACAGGGAAGCGCCTTCAAGCAATTCTGGGGCGGCGTAGCCTGGGGTCCAGGCCTTGAGACATTGCCGATTCAAGGAGGGCAAGTCTTTCAGAGGGCCTTCTTCGGCCAGGCCCAAGCCAAAATCAAAAAGTCGCACCCCCTCTTCACTCAACATGATATTGCTAGGCTTGACGTCGCCGTGCAGTACGCCTCGGTGGTGGGCATACGCCATGGCATCGAGCAGCGGCAGAGCAATCGCTTTCAGCTCAGGCCAAGGCAAACCGAGTGGACGTTCACAAAGCAATTTGTCCAGGGTCAAGCCGCGCATCAGCTCCATGGTGATAAACGCCTGCTTGTGAACGGCGTCCACCTCGAAAGTGTATGGACGTAACACGTTGGGGTGAAACAGGCGACGGGTCAGGGCAAATTCGCTATAGAGCAGTGCGCTTGCGTCGGGCGACTCGTCAAAGTCCTCCCTGAGCATTTTCAGCGCAATGTACGGATCTGGGTCTCCGAATTGTTCGTACAGCAAATCTCGGGTGCGATACACGACTCCCATACCGCCCGCCCCGAGCATGCGTTCAAGACAATAACGTCCCGATAATATTTTCGGTACGTCGCCGACGTGTTGCTGGCCCGGTATCGCAGCGGATGATGCAACGGCAAAACAAATGGGACGGTCCTGGCCAACACTTGGGATGTCTGGAGTCACGGTAGGGTTATTCAACTGCAGATCACCACAGCCGTCAGATTATCCCGTGCCGAACCAATCAGAGCGCCTGCAAAGAGACGCTCCACTATCTGGTGCGGCGAACTCAAACCCATTGCGTCACCGAGCGCTGCGCTGCTGACTTCCTGATACAAGCCGTCGCTGCACAGCAGGAACGTATCGCCGCGCTGGACTTTCAGTTCCAGCACTTCCAACTTCAACTCTGGAGAGGCACCCACCGCACGGGTCAACGCCTTGGCCGCAGGATGGGCATCTGCCTCGTCGAGGCTGAAGTGTTGTTCATCGATCAGTCGCTGGCGCAGCGAGTGGTCTTTGGATAATTGATAGAGCCGTTGTCCGCGCCAGAGGTAACAACGACTGTCGCCTGCCCAGATACAAACGGCACGATTGCCTTCCAACAGCAGCACCACTGCTGTGCTTCCTGTGGTACCCAGTGGATTTTCAGCCGTGACGGTCAGTTCCTGGCTCAACCGCCGATTGGTCCAGTGCAGACATTCGCGCACGGCTCTCGAGCGCTGCCCGATATCTGGGCAAAGAGGTAGCTCGGCCAGGTTGGCTACAATCAAGTGACTGGCAATATCGCCGCCCGGATAACCACCCATCCCGTCGGCAACCGCCCATAACCCCCGCTCCGGGCAGTCCAGGAAAGTATCCTCGTTCCTTGGGCGGACCTTTCCAGGGTCCGTACGCGCGGCGCTACGCCAGCGGCTGGCGTCATGCATCAGAGCTGTACCGGCATTTTGAATGTCCGTAACACGGCCATGTCAAAGGGGTTCGGCGTGCGCTGGCTCATCAATAAGTAGTTCGCTCGCAGGCCGCCGAGATCGGCCTTGAGCACGCGTACGTCGCGACCCGTCAGATATTCGGTTTGCATAATGTCGAGCAAACGAAACAGCGACCACGGCCCGGTATTTTTCTCGATGCCGATACCGCGCCCTCCAGCCATTCTCTCCAACAAAAGAGATGCCCGGCCATCCTGCGCCTCGATCGGCCATGTGAAGGTCATGGGCTGTATAGGACCGTGGCGGTACTCCAGTATTTTGTCGCCAAAGCGAAATTCGGATCGGCTCACTGCCGGGTCAAGTGTGTAGGGTTCTAGTTTGAACTGAACTTGGGGCTCAGCAGGATTATCCACAAAAAAACTCTGGCGAATGGTATGCACAGTCGCCATCTGATCTAGATAAGCCCTGGACATGGGCAAGCTCTGGCCGTCAACGCTAAGCAGTCGATAGTGCCCCGGCTGACCAGTTACGAAAGGACGCATATAGCTCTCGAAGAATCGGTCGACAACGCCCTGATCCTTGAAAAACTCCCGGAAATCGCTAATCGCTACGTCGCTGACACTGAGGGCGCTGAAGGGATATCGCTTATTGATTGCCTTACCGTAAAAACTGTACAGCTCGTTTTGATAACGCTGGTTCAGGTAGCGGTATGAATCGCTGAGCACCAAGCGCCAGCTATCCTCGGCCAACCCGCTAAACCAACCACTGATCGGGCGTGGCAAACGTGCCGACGCGCTGCGCAGATTGCTCAAGGCATCGCGCTGGCCGCCCATTCGACTTTTAGCCAGTTCAAATGCGGCATGCTCCGGTGCGCTAGCACGTGCCAAGCTTGCCATCTGCAATTGGGTGTCCTCCAGGGCACGCAGGGCCAGGGTCAGGTCAGCTGCAGGACCGTTATCAGCGTCCAACAGACGGTGCAACGGCTCAAAGCGCCGCTGCAAGGCTTTCTGGCCAGTGTCCGGCAAATCTCTTGCCACCGAACCGGAGACCTTACTGGCGATTGTTGCAAGCTGAATAGGGTTCCCAGCCACTTGCGCAGCATCCTCGATGCGCTCGGCAACGCTCGGGATCCGAGTGTTTTCACGCACCTGTACCAGCAGTTGCAGGACGGGTGAATGAGCTGAGGTCAAGCCCACCAGTTGCTCGGCAGCCTCGCCTGCGCCTCGGACCGGTTGCAACCCTACCTGACCGATCGCTTCGCCCCAGACGTCGGCGTAGTCATGAAAATACAACTGCTCCAACTCGATCCGCAGACGACGCAAATCCATGCCGCTAAGGCTTCCGTCCCCACCCAGGACCCAGTTGTCACGCAGCAGTCCGGTGACCAGCGTCATGCCCTGAACGGAGAAGTATTGCTCGTACCCTTGACGGGTGTAGAACCCGGGAATGAGATGATCAGCACCCACCAGCAGTGATCCTTGCGGACCCAGGTGCTGGCTGAGCCTATATTGCGGCAGATGGCTGGCCTGCTCGCGAAGCATTCGATAGACGACAGTCGCCAACGACTCACTGCGCAGCGTCTCCCGAGACTGGACCACCAACGAATCGTTGAGGCTATGAATGAACGGTTGCTCCAATAGACGCTCGAAATGGGCAAGCAATCCGCTCTGTAATCCCGTATTACCGGGGTATCTCTGTGACCATTCACGGGCCACCCGTGTCTTGAGCCATGCATTGTCGCGGCGCTCGGGCTGGGCAAGCATCAGATATGCGCGCAGGCTGTTGAGCAGTTGCTCGCGTTCATTCAGGTTGTCATGAATATGCCCCTCCAGCATCTTGGCAACGCGTGGCAATAGCTGTGACAGCAATTCATGCTCATATGCGCCGAGCACCGTCGACCTGCTCGCCTCACCTTGATAGAGACCGATGCGCTCGTACAAAGGCACCGCTTTCGCAGGAGGGAAAACCTTTGTGGCCTCGAAACGGATATCAAGCGCCTCGAGCATCGCCATCGAATCATCAATGGCGGTTTGGGCCGAACGCTGCTGATCCCAGCGTTGTGCCATCGTACGCAGGGACTCCAGACGTTGGTGGTTGGCTGAGAAACCGTTCGCCCATAACAGCCCGAAAAGGCCAAGGGTTGTCAGCGCTCCGATATACAGTGCGCGCTGCCCCCAATAAAGACGCCTTCTATCGCGCCGATCAGGGCTCGCCAGCCCGGCTTCCGGGAAAATGATCCTAGTGAAGAGGTGGTGAATAAATCGGCCGTTGTGGCCTTCACGCGACGGCAGCGCATCGCTGGAAACTCGAGGTCTTGCATGGTCAGGACCAGTCGATGCCACAAGACGGGGCGGCGGCGACGCGCAGGTCAGGTAAACACCGCGGAGCGGGCGGGCATCGCCATTAAAAGCCAGGTCGACCAGCAAGCACATATTAGGACCGATCTGTGCCAGCCGTTGTGGAAAATCCAGAATCAGCCCGCGACGTCCGATATCGCGCTCCTGGTGCAATCGCATGAGTAACTGGCTGTTGAGTCTATGCAGCAGCGCCTCGAACTCGGCTCGCAACACATCCAAGTCGCTACCGCGCTGGTCTCGGCTAAAACTCATTCCCAGCACTTGGTCGTTCTCTTCCCGTGTCAGGGTATCGAAGAACTCGCTGAAGCCGGGCAAACTGTCCGCCTTGCTCAGCACCAGATAAATAGGTACATCGACACGCAGTTGCCGTTGAACTTCCTGCAGACGGCCGCGTATCTGACAGGCCAGCGTGGCAACCTCGTCTTCACTTCCCATCCATAGAAATTCGACAGGCACCGTTACCAATACGCCGCTCAACGGCCGACCACGACGGTACTTGCGCAACAGTTGAAGCAGTACATTCCAAGCGCTAGCGTCAACGTCCGTATCTGCCTGATTCAAATAACGTCCAGCGGTATCGATCAGTACCGCCTGTTGGGCGAAATACCAGTCGCAATTGCGCGTGCCCGACACATCGGCCAACGTTTTTTTATCAAGCCGGTTAAGTGAAAAATCTAAACCGGAGCTTCGGAGCAAACTGGTCTTGCCACTGGCGAGTGGCCCCACTAGCAAATACCACGGCAAGTCATTGCGCTCGCGTTCGTCGTGGTAAAGACTCGAGGTCTTTAATACTCTCAGGGCTTGCCTGAAGCGCGAGCGCAGTTCGCGTCGCTCATCGTCAGATCGGGTCTGGTCGAAAATGCGAGGCGATTGCGCGTCGGTTTGTTGGGGTTTCTTATTCGAATCAGCGCGCTCATTGAACAAAACCATGCCCAGGCCCCACCCCAGGAACAATACGCAGATCGTCAAGAGACGTGCCGTCGGGCTCGCCCAGAATTTGTAATCGTCTACCGCCAGCAGCGGTCCGAAGAACCACACCAACAACCCCACGCAAAGTACGCATGACAGTGTCCAGACCCAAGTCCGACGCAACCAGGCCTCGATTTCCCTGAAAAACATTTTCATGACACGTCCCTGTCTTAAGGCAGCGGCTGAACAACAACCGGCTCTGGCAATTGATAGAGTTGCAGTATGTTTGCGCGTTGTTCTTCCAATACCCAGGCGAAGCCCGAGTACATCACTCCGAGAAAGACCAACGTGAAAATCGTCACTGCCCAGGCAGGAACAATGCGCACGGGCCTATGCTGCACGCCAACAAAGCTCTCCAAACGAGGTGAAAATTGCTGAGAAATGTCGCCACGTACCTGGCGGATGGAACGGTACAGGGCATCACGGATGCCTTCGAGCTCAAGTGCTCCGCGGGACTTGATCCGGTACATGCCTTCAAAGCCAAGGGACAGGCACAGATATAACAACTCCAGCATGTGCAAATGCTTGACGGGATCTTTTGACAGGCGATCAATCAGTTGGAAGACCTTCTCGCCACCAAAAGTTTCGTTGTGAAAACTGCTCAGCAGGCTAATCTGCGACCAGCCACTCCCATGCCCCCACGACGAGACCACCACTGCTTCATCAAGCACAGTGCACAGCACGTAGCGGGCGGCAACTAACTGACTCTCCTCAACGCCTCCCCTCAACGCCTGGGCTTCGAACTTCTTCAATTCCAGGGAAAGCTCTTGCTTGAGCGTGTTCAGCTCGGCGCGATCGCGCCCCTGCTTGAGCAATACCACTTGCGCCAACAACCCGGAGGCGGCCGCGACCAAGGGATTGAGGCTGGTGATAAAAATTCGGGATCGAGGCTGGCAGGCGGCATAAATCATCCGCTCTTCCAGCTGCTTAATGAGCGGCGGCGCAACAGCATCGGTCAGTGGCCCCGAAGCAGGAAGGCGCCCGTGATGATCGAGCAGAACAGTTGTTTCGTCGTGAGGATTTTCCTTATCCATTTCGGTCAATTCCTGATGGCCCAAAAATTCAGCTCAAGCTCGCCGAACTCGCCGGAAAGATGAAATGCAAAGCCTGCTGAGCGCTTTACATGAACAAGGTCTTCGGCAGTGGGTTCGAGGATGAAGTAGGTTTTGTTGGCATGGAACGCGATCTGCCGCGGCGCCACCGGCAAGGGTCTGATCTTGATACCCGGCAAATGCAAGTTCACCAGTTCGCGAATGCGTTCCACCGGACCAATCTTCAGATGCGATGGCAAGCGACGGCGCAACTCCTCACTGTCACAACTGGCGCTCGCTGCCAATACGAATGACGCCGAGTCCAGCAGAGAAAAATCATGCATCGGCGCAACGCTGATGCCGTACTGGCGAACCTGCAATTGCAATTCGATGGCATGCTGTTCGAGCACCATCGACAATACTTGGCGAATTGATTGCATCAGGCCCCGAAAGCACACGCCTTGGTCACTGTGCTGGTAGCGGTTGTCAAACGACGGGCGCTTGCTATCCGTGGAAAACGCCGCCAAGTCCCCCAGCACAGCCAACAGCGTCCGATATAGCGTTTCGGGGTGAACTTGCTCCAGGTCTTGGTAATGGCGCAGCAATAATTCAGTGCGATTGATCATCTGCAGCATCATGAAATCACCGACTTGCGCACCGCCCATTTTCCCGTTGGAGCGAATCCGCTCAGCGAGGCTCTCGCCCCGGTGGCCGAGCATGGCTATGACTTCCTTGAGACACGACGACAGATAGCTGGACGATTTAATCTGGATGAACGTAGGAACAAAATCCGTATTGAGCCTGATCACGCCATCGGGTGTCGTATCAAGCACCTCGCAGAGTTTGAGTTTGACGAAAACCTGGTCACTCTTCTGTTCACCCAGTAGAAGACAAAAGTTCAGACGGCCGCAGCTGACCTGGCTGCTAAAAGCATCTTCGGCATTGGAGTCAGTCACCTGCATTTCATAGCTGGTATAGCGCGCCAACACTTCTGTCTGCCCTGGACGCCGGGACTCGATGTGATTGCCGGTCATCAGTGGCAGCGCTAGATAGACCGGCGTGTTACAGGTATTGGGGGGCACCTCCAAAACTAGCGGTTCGGTATTACCGTCCAGTTCGAACAAGCTGCCGTCTGGCAGGACGCCCGAAGCTTTGCTGATTACCAGCCGGCTCATGTTGAGGAACTGCACATCTATCTCCAGCGCCAGGAAGCCCCAGACGTAAGCGCTCAGCAATTGGGTGCGAACCTTCAGTTGGTGATCGAAATATCGATCGTTGTGCTGCAGATGTTGGGGTCGCAGTAACATCCCTTCCTGCCAGATGACTTTATCGTGACTCATAGGTCGGCTGCCCTGGCGAGGCTTACAGGAGCGTTGCCGATGCCGTCCTGATCAAGGACCAGGCTCACTTCAGTCACTCGAACCGCGGCGACTGGCAGCGTGTAGCGCCACTGTGCCTGCGGCAGGTCACGATACGCTGCGAGTACACCGACGTAACGACCGCCGCCTGCAATGTCGAGCCTGAGCCTGATGGTTTCTCCTGGACGCAACTCCAACTCTTCGCTGGCGAGCAAATCCGCTGACAGAGATTCGCCAGCACGTTCATAAAGGCTGAAGAAGTTCGCGTTTTCAAAGGCCACCGGATGCTTTAGCTCAAACAAACGCACCACTACGGGAGATGGCCGCCCATTCAAATCCAGATTGAGTTGATCGCTGGCAATCAGCGTGAGGTCGAGCTTGGTCATCGTCGAGAACGGCGACAACGTGACGCAACCAACCATTGGGGTCACTGAAACAAGCGCCAGAATCTTGAGTAAAAGCACGGTGATGCGATACATATACGTCATCCATGAGGGTCATGTTGCAGGGCGGAAATCAGGCGAACCTGTTCTTCATAAGCCTTAGCGAAATCCCGGGCCAGCAGGCGCTCGGTCCAGTCATCGTCTTGACACAACGCCTGATGATGGCGGCTATATGCTCGCCAGTACCGACCAGCGGTGTTGAGTAACCACCGCTTCTCTCGCTCCATGCGCAGAACTATCTGCCGGGGGGAAAAATGCTCCAACGTTGCGCGTAACGTGACGCGGCTGGCGCTAAGCAGGGCCAATTGATGGGCCTGGAGATCACGAAATGCACAGGTAATGACCTCGCTGGCCGTCGACTTGCCAGCCGTACTCGGCTGCAACAGCGTCTCCAAAGCGTCGTCGCGGTACTTCAACGGATTTCTCTGATTACCTTGAATGGGGGTCTGGGCGAGGT
Source organism: Pseudomonas sp. SWRI154 (assembly GCF_014268645.1). Classification (NCBI taxonomy): domain Bacteria; kingdom Pseudomonadati; phylum Pseudomonadota; class Gammaproteobacteria; order Pseudomonadales; family Pseudomonadaceae; genus Pseudomonas; species Pseudomonas sp. SWRI154. The sequence continues at coordinate 187,206 of NZ_JABWQW010000009.1, read as the reverse complement.
GTAGTTCGCACTTCAGGTCCGAGCGGGTACGCAGACTTTGCTGCAGGCCTTTGACGCTTTGCTTGAACAACAGCGCGACGTTGATTGCCAATGCTTTACGGTCCTGCTCATCCAGACCACTGAGATCCATATCCAATGACATACCGAAGCGCTGCCAGAACTCTTCGTCTATTGGCTTGGCTGTGTCCGACAGCGGAAATGGGGCTGGCTCGGCAACGGCTTCGACCAGTTCCGGCAAGAGCAGATTTTCCGTGTCGACCCGCGCCCGGTCAGAACGTCCCAAGGCATGCAAGGGCATCGCAAAGGGATCGATCAACTCATCTATTTCACTGAAAACACTCTCCTGCTGATCCAGGGCTCTCAGCGGGTCGAGATCAAGGAATGCATCGTCCGGAATGTGCTGACCCGCCGGTTCCGGACTGTTGGTCCCGGCACCGATCGTCATATCAACGACCAGCCGTGCTCGTAGCTCAAATCGGCCCATGATGTAGACATCACCGTCCTTGATCCGTATCGGCTCCCCCCTGGGAAGGCGCACTCCATTTTCACGGTTGGAGATGCCATTACCGCTGGTGTCGGTCAGGAAAAACATGCCTTCCCGGAAACTCACCTGTGCATGACGCTTGGACAGGAGGCGCTCACTGTCTGGAATGACCCAGTCGCAATCCTCACCCCGTCCAATGACGCCACCAGCCGGTCCGAAAGTCTGACGGCATAAATCAGGGGGAATGAATTGCTTGACCTTCAGCAGTTCAAAAACTATTTCCATCGATGGCGCTCCTTGCGGTCACTTGCCGCGATTGACCGCTTGCGGGTCACCCAGGGGGCGATAATCGCTGTCGGAAAATTTGAAGTTGCTGCTACAACCTCCGAGGCCGAACAACACGACGAAGGCCAGCAGGACGATTGGACATGAACGAGCAGGCATTCGAAGGCCCTCGAAAAATGGATGATGAAATCGGTACGGATGGAGATGGACAGGATCAATCCTTGGCATCCTTTCGGCGTATTTTCAGACGGCTCATTCGGTACTGCAGCGTGCGGCGCGGCAGACCAAGTTGGCGGGCAGCAATGGTCTGGTTGCCGTCGTTCTTGCGCAGGCAATCAATCACCAGGTTGCGTTCGATTTGCTCCATCTGTTCGCGAAGGCTTAAAGATCCCTGGTCGGGTGGTTTTTTGTTGTGCAGTGCAAAATGCTCTACCTGCAGCTCGCCGCCCTCGCACAAAAGCACGGCTCGTTCCACGATGCCTTTGAGTTCACGTATGTTTCCTGGAAAACCGTAATCAGTCAGATGAGCCAGTGCCGCGTCGGACCACCCCAAACGATCTCGTTGCAAGAGTGCACAAGCCTTTTCGGCAAAGTGTCGTGCCAACTCGGTAATGTCGGGGCCGCGCTGGCGTAGCGCTGGCAACTGGATCGGAAACTGTGCAAGGCGGTAGTAAAGGTCTTCGCGGAACTTACCCTCACTCATCAAGAGCTTCAGGTCCCGATGGGTGGCGGCAATGATGCGAACATCAATTTTATGCGTGTGGTTGGATCCCAACGGACGTACTTCACCTTCCTGCAAAACTCGAAGCAGCTTGGCCTGGAGAGATAAGGGCATATCGCCGATTTCATCGAGCAACAACGTGCCCTTGTCCGCCGCATCGAATAGTCCGGTGCGGTCTCGATCCGCACCAGTGAATGCCCCTTTGCGGTAACCGAACAGCTCGCTTTCGAGCAGATGCTCCGGGAGCGCCGCGCAGTTCTGGACGATAAACGCCTGGGAGCGACGGGGACCGTAATCATGGACAGCACGGGCCACCACTTCCTTGCCAGTGCCCGTCTCGCCACACAGCAGGACGGTGTAAGGACTGTTGATGACCTTACTGATCAAAAGACAGGCCTGGCGCATCGCCGCGCTCCTACCAATCAGTCCATAACCGGAAGCACTCGGGACGTTGTTTGCAATGGGCAGGTTTTCGCTGGCAGGCCGATGCTGACGTTGCAACAGATGAATCTGACTGAGCGCAAATGCCCCCAGTAGTCTCAAGGATTCAGCAAATCCGCAGAGGTCGATGTGCTTGACGCTGGCACAGAGCAACAGACCTTTGATGACGCCCGGTGCCGTGACAAGCGGCACGCACAGCAGTGACTGCCACGGCGCGGCGCTGACCGGTAGGAAACGCGTGTTGTGCAAGCTACCGCTCAACGCGTCAAGGCATACCACACGATCCTGGCATAGCGAAAACTGCAGCAACTGTTCATCGTAGTAATTGCAAGGCAGGCTGGCCAGATCACGAAATTGCAACCGACCCTCAAGGCACTCACTGTTGATTTCGAGACTAGGCCCCGTGGCGTCCAGCAAATACAACTGAGCCAGCTCACAACCGCTTAGCCGCGCCGCGCCCTGGACGAAGTCTCCGAGCAACGTCGCATCGTCAACTGATCTCGAAAGATTGGAAAGCTGTCCCAACAAGGCTTCGGCATACGCCAGCGGTTGCGACACATGAGCCAAAAGCATGCTCATCAAGCAAACTCACAGGCTACGCGAGCCTGGTCATCCAGAGTGGCGTGTACATGCCGCGGTTGTTCGCCGACCTCCATGGCGGCCAGCAAGCCATCGGCCAACCAAGGCATCAAATGCAAATCGAGCAGGTGGTCAATGAACCGCGCGCCACTTTCACTTCGAGTGCAGCGCTCGACCAGGTGGTCCACAAGTCGCACGCAGAAACTGAAGCCCAACTGCCGACGCTTCAACCGTTCGCCCAAACGCCCCAACTTCAGTTCTACCAGCTCGCGCAATACATCGCCGCTTACGGGGTAGTACGGCACCACACACATACGCGCCAGGAGTGCAGGCTTGAAATGCCTGGAGAGCAGAGGCCGAATAGCCTCTTCAAGGCGCTCGGCACTCGGTCGTGCGTCGTTCTGGCACAATTTGCTGATGCATTCGCTGCCCAGATTCGACGTCATCAGAATCAGCGTGTTGCGAAAATCGATCTCCCGCCCTTCGCCGTCATTGGCCAGGCCCTTATCAAAGATCTGGTAGAACAGATTCAGCACATCCGGGTCGGCCTTTTCGACCTCATCGAGCAAGATGACTGAATAGGGTCGCTGTCGAACAGCTTCGGTGAGCATGCCGCCCTCGCCGAAGCCAACATAGCCTGGCGGCGCGCCTATCAGCCGCGAAACGGTATGTTTCTCCTGAAACTCGGCCATGTTGAGCGTTGTGATGAAGCGATCACCCCCATAAAGCAGGTCAGCCAGGGCCAACGCCGTTTCGGTCTTGCCGACGCCGCTGGGCCCTACCAGCAGAAACACGCCCGCAGGAGCCTCGGGTTTGTTCAAGCCAGCTGCAGCCGCACGCATCGCTCGATCAAGCGCCTGCACGGCCGGTTCCTGGCCTCTGATGCGAGTACGCAAATCAGCCGCGAAACGCGTGATTTTTATGTTGTGCTCGCAAGCCAGCTGAGCCAATGGTATGCCCGTCCAGGCATTGATCACTTCGGCCACCAGACGCGGGCACACCTCAAAGCTGACCAGGCGTTCCTTGGCCTGTGCAATCACCAATTCGCCGTAGGTTTCGTGCAACGCCGCGTCCAGCGTTTCGACCTCCTGAGGAAACTCTGTCCTGTTTTCCCGCGCCGCAGCCAATTGCCGACGCAGCGATAGCAGGCGCTCGGCCAGAATTCGTTGTTCAGTCCATTGAGCTTCCAGCGCGAGGCGCTCCTCCTCAGTGGTTGCCAATTGCACCTGCAGCGCCTGCAAAGCCTGAAGATCAATCGACAAGCCCGCTGTCGCATCACGACGCAACGCCTGAAGCTGCCGCTCGCCTTCGACCAGCTCTGCGCGCATGCGCTCAAGGCGTTTCGGAGCGACGGCAAGGCTGATACGCACGCGAGCACAGGCGGTATCAAGCACATCGATAGCCTTGTCTGGCAGCTGGCGACCGGCCAAATAGCGAGCCGATAGTTGCGCCGCCGCGACCACGGCATCATCGCGCAAATAGATACCGTGGCTCGCCTCATAGGTCTGGGCCAGACCACGCAGGATGGTCACCGCTTCACTGACAGTCGGTTCGTGCAATTGCACCGGCTGGAAACGGCGGGCAAGAGCAGGGTCCTTCTCGAAATATTTCTTGTACTCGGTCCAAGTGGTAGCTGCGATAGTGCGCAGTTCGCCCCTCGCCAAAGCTGGCTTGAGCAGGTTAGCCGCATCAGAACCGCCGGCGGCGCCACCCGCGCCGATCAACGTGTGGGCTTCGTCGATGAATAGAATAGTGCTATTGGCCGCGGTCCTGACCCCATCGATCACTCCTTTGAGACGACGTTCGAATTCCCCTTTGATACTGGCGCCGGCCTGCAGGAGGCCCATGTCCAACGAAAGGATCTCCACCCCCTCGAGCCCGGACGGGACTTCTCCGGCGGCGATGCGCAAGGCCAACCCCTCGACGATGGCAGTCTTGCCGACCCCGGCTTCACCGACCACTATCGGATTGTTTTTGCGGCGTCGAGAGAGGATATCGATCATCTGCCTGATTTCCCCGTCCCGACAAAGCACCGGGTCCAGCTTTCCGTCACGGGCCTGCTGGGTAAGGTTGTGGGTGAAGCGTTCCAAAAGCGACTCGGTCGGGACAGCGAGATGTCCTACCCCCGGCTGAACCTGTCGTGACAAGGCGAATTCTTTCAATCGTTCTATGTTCAAACGGGCAAGCACGGGCTGGTAACGAGTGCCTGCATGGCGAGCCGGGTTACTCAACAGCGCCAGAATCAAAGCGGCCTCAGTGACCGTGCTCTGAGCCAGTTCTAGGTTGGCCGACAAAAGCGCATCCTGCAGCCATTGGATCAACTCAGGGGCAAATACCGGACTACGTGAACTTTCATGTTCCGTCCGTGGCTGCAGAGTAGCGGTCAGCTCACTTGTGCTTACCCCTGCATCTTGCAAGGCGCGTCCAAGCAGGCCATTGCCACGCTCGAGTAGGCTTAGCAACAGGTCTTCAATCAGGATCTTGTTCGCACCACGATCCACGCATCGCTCGGCCGAGCGCTCCAAGTCGCTTCGTGTATCAGCATCAAGCGTCTGGATAAGCTGCTGGAGGTCTATGTTGATCATGTCATTGGTTCCTGATGATGTTACTGCCAAGAATCACCACGCCATCGGCGTGTTCATGCCCCAGCCAACTGGTCCACCCCAAGCGGCAGGTGTTTCGTTCCCCGATGCTTAGCTCCGGTATTTCCTCCTGTCGCAAGACCAGGCGAATGTCATATTCGAGGGGATCGCGCAGGATAAATCGCACCAATGCGCACAGTGGCTGGTAACCCACGCCGATCGGCAGAAACTCATGAAAACGCCGCCAATCCAGCGCACCGATGTGAATCCGGAATTTGCCGCTGCGATCACGAACCCGTTCGCCCAGCACCAAGTCTTCGCTCAACAAACTGTTGGAGCTTCCCAAACAACTGCGCTGCTCGCCCAGAATGTTCACCCGGCGCTCGACGCACTGTTCGAGGTTGAGCTCGGGGTGCTTGAAGTAATAACGCAGTACCGCTTCTATCAAGGCCGCCGAGTGAGCCCGCAGGCTCAACAGGCCGAGGTAGGGCAGCAGCCGCTTCCAGTTCAGTTGAGTGGCCTTGCGTATGTCTTCGCCCCTCAGGCCTATCAGGGCGAACAGTTGCTCGGAAAACGGGTCCCGGGCGCCATTTTGAAAACTGGCGCAATAACGGTATTTGCGCCAGATCGGTAGCATCAGCCGTTGCAGCCGATGATGAAGAAGATCAAGGAATTGGCGAGTCGGATTATCATCCCCCTCACTCAATGCTTGCTCTACGTAGAACGCCGGTAATGGTGATCCCGTGCCTACCAGGCTGATCAGATTCAGGCTCAGACGAGCTCGCGTCTGCCCATGCTCCTCAAAAAACACCACCCGCTCGATATCGCTGGCAGGAAATCCAAGACTCGGATTAGCCTGGAACTCCAACAGGTCGTAGAGTGCTTCGTCGTCCAGGTGGGGATGGGCCTCGCGCAGCCGATCTATAATCAGCAACACCGCCTGAAACAACGAGTATTCGCGTATACCCTTCGTCAGCGCGCTTAAAGAAGCGGCTGCTGTCCCATGCGGGGTAACCATTGGTACACCTCTCCCTGTGTGCTGTTCACCCGCAACTCGTGGTACGAATTGAGACTGGCATAGAGCGAAAAAAACTCGTTGAGAACGGAAGCGAAGACGAACAGGTCGCCTTCGCCGATATATCCCTGCGGGTCGATTGTCAGCTCCGTACATAACCCCCGAACCGGCAGGCCACGATGGAGCCGATCGACATGGCGATGTCTGATCGACTTGAGGCTATCCAGCAGACGCTTGCTGACCTTCTCCGTCTGTTCGTCGTAGTAGCGCGGAAAATCGTAGGTTTCGAGTATCACCTTGAGCGCGCTGACGTCAGCCAGTGACAGATAGTTGAGCGACATGTTGCTGACGAGCTTCCAAAGGAAATCTCGATCCAATGGAGGTGCATAGCTTGGGGTGACTACCCCGATGTTGCGAAAGCCGAGCGATTCCGCGCTTTTTTCGCCTTGCTGGTTGATATCACCCGGCTTGAGCAGGCACGGCAAGTTTCGGTTGGTGCACACCAGTTCAATCGACAGAGTTTCGTGCGCCGGGTTGTCCCGGACGCCAAAGCCCAGGCATGTATCCAGCCCTCCGTGAAGAAGCGATGGGCGCTGTCGAACACTGTAATAAGCGCGATTACCTGGCACGTCGAAACTGGAGTCGTGTTCAAAAGACTCAAATGGCACATAGGCTCGGTACCCCAAGCCACCGGGGTTCCAGCCGGTGACACTTTCAACCGAAAACACGCCGCAGTGCGCCGGTTCGTATTGAGCGGGCAGCAGCAGATATTCATCCTGTTTTCCATCCAGGCGAATCGGCTGGGCGTCATGCTTGAACAGATTGACTATAGGCGTGCAGTAGAGCTTCACGTTATCCAGCGTGGGACGCAGCCGTTGGGCGCCGCCCTTGCGAATATCAAAGCGCAGCTCAAACCCGCGCATTTGTTTCAGGGTGTCTTGAGGTACAACATTGAGCACGTCCAGGCCGTTAACGTCGACGAAGAGGAACTTGTCCTGAAAAGCAAAGTACTCTTGTAGATAGCGATATCCACGAAAGGTGTTCAGCGGATACGGAACCAAAGCCTCCTCTTCGGCAAACCCGACCGGCTCGACTTGCTTGGCTGCGATCCTGAACTTCATGGGGCTGCCATCCGAAGTGCTCACGGGCCGACCGTCGCCATCCAGTGGTACCAGCTCGATATTGTCCAGATTGCGTATCAAATTCAGATACAACATCTGGCTGATGTAACGCTCTCCGGCGAAATGCAGCCGCAAACGGCTCAGCTGAAGTTCACCAAGATGGCCGTCGCATTGCATCTGCAAACGCAGGCTTAGCAGAGAACCGTCGCCCTTTACCGAATGACTGAGCCCGGTCAGAACCAGTGACATCACCTCGGTCGGATAACACGTACGGAATTTGCAGCGCACCTCCTGGATCGGCTTACTCTCGACCGGCGTATCACGCTCTACCCGCAGCGCGGGCCCCGTTCGCTGCAGCGGCTCGAACTGGAGGATGCTGAAAGCCGGTAACGGCCGCATATAGTTCGGCCACAGCAGTTGCATCAAGGAATGGCTAAGCTCCGGCAATTCGTCATCTAGCTTCTGGCGTAGACGCCCCGTCAGGAAAGCCACTCCTTCCAACAATCGCTCCACATCGGGATCACGCCCAGCCTGCCCCAGATACGGTGCCAGGGCCGGATTGCGCTCGGCAAAACGCTGGCCCAACTGGCGAAGCGCGGTGAGTTCGCTCTGGTAGTAATGATTGAACGACATGACGGCTATCCCTGACTGACCTTGATTTGCCCACTGCCATCCAGGCATGCGGAAAAACTTACCTGCCGCTTGAGACCTTCTATCTTCAGCAAGGCGTCGATGCTGAAGGACAGACGAAGCGGATCGGCACGATTCGGCATTACGGTGACGCACACATTGCTCAACCGCGGCTCGTAAGCCTCGATAAACATCTGGATTGCATAACGGGCTTGGCTACGGGCGTCATGCAGACTCAGGCGCATATCGTTCAGGTCTGGCAATCCGTAATCGGACGCCGTCTGCACGCTACCTGCACGGGTGCTAAGCATCTTCGCCAGATGGGCAGCCACGGAAGCCACCCCACATGCCTCTCGACTCATGCCCGCACGTGTTTCGATATCGCCATTCAAACGCTCGAAAAGGCTGCCATAGCCAGTCATGGGTCAGGCTCCGCTCACGCCTTGTCCAGCTTGCCAACCAGCGATAATGTGAAGTCGGCACCCATGTATTTGAAGTGCGGGCGCACGTTCAGGCTGACGCGATACCAACCGGGCTCCCCTTCCACATCAGTGACAACGATTTGGGCAGCACGCAGGGGCCGGCGACCGCGGACCTCGGCACTTGGATTCTCCTGATCGGCAACGTATTGGCGAATCCACTTGTTAAGTTGCAGTTCCAGATCCGTACGTTCTTTCCACGAACCGAGCTGCTCGCGCTGTAGCACTTTCACGTAATGGGCCAAGCGGTTAACGATCATCATGTACGGCAGTTGGGTTCCGAGCTTGTAGTTCAGCTCGTTCACCTTGCCTTCAGCACTGATGCCGAAGAACTTCGGCTTCTGTACAGAACTGGCGGAAAAAAACGCCGCGTTATCGCTGCCTTTGCGCATGGTCAACGAGATGAAGCCTTCTTCGGCCAACTCGTACTCACGCCGATCGGAGATCAATACTTCGGTTGGAATCTTGGTTTCGATTTCACCCATGCTCTCGAAGTGGTGCAGCGGCAAATCTTCAACTGCGCCTCCACTCTGGGGGCCGACGATGTTCGGACACCAGCGAAACTTGGCAAAGCTATCGGTAAGGCGGGTCCCGAACGCATAGGCGGTGTTGCCCCACAGGTAATGTTCATGACTGTTGGCGACAGTCTCCTTATAGACGAACGACTTGACCGGGTTCTCTTGCGGATCATAAGGACTTCGCAAGAGGAATCGCGGCACGGTCAGACCGATATAGCGAGCGTCTTCCGACTGCCGGAAGCTCTGCCATTTGGCGAAGTGCGGGCCTTCGAAGTGGTCCTTCAGGTCCTTGAGATCCGGCAAGCCCGCGAAACTTTCCAGGCCAAAGAATTCCGGGCCGGCTGCGGCAATGAATGGCGCATGAGACATGCAGGCCACGCTGGATACGTACCGCATCAGCTTCACGTCAGGCGAGCTTGGGGACATGAAGTAGTTCGCGACAATCGCACCCACAGGTTGCCCGCCGAACTGACCGTATTCGGCGGTATAGATGTGTTTGTATAGGCCCGACTGCATGATTTCTGGCGAGTCTTCGAAGTCATCCAGCAAATCGCCTTTGGAAATGTTGAGCATCTCAACCTTGATGTTCTCGCGAAAATCGGTGCGATCGACCAGCAACTGCAGACCGCGCCACGCTGACTCCAGCGCCTGGAAGTCTGAATGGTGAAGGATCTCGTCAACCTGACGACTGAGCTTGACGTCGATCTCGGCGATCATGCGATCGACCATGGCCTTTTTTACTGGCTCGCCGCTGTTTTGCGGCTTGAGAAGCTCTTCGATAAAGGCTGACACGCCACGCCTGGCAATGTCGTAAGCGTCGTCCTCAGGCGTCAGGCGCGTTTGAGCAATGATGCTTTCCAGAATGCCATGCTCGCCGTTCTCTCGGTTCTGTTGATGCGCTACTAGGGTATTCATGCATTGTCTTCCTTGGCTTAGAGAGTCAAACGGCCGGGGTTGGGGCCGTCAGGCCCAGCTCTTCCAGTACGCGACTGCGGGATTCATCGTTGGCAAGCACGCTTTCGATAGCTTTACGAAACGCCGGTGCATTGCCCAACGGCCCTTTGAGAGCGACTAACGCGTCGCGCAGCTCCATCAATCTTCTAAGTTCAGGCACTTGCTCGACCAAGCTTGCGGGGTTGAAATCCCTCATCGAGTTCAACCGCAATTGCACGGCGAGCTCCTCGGTGTCGCCTCCTTCCTGAAGACGGTTCGGGACGCTGAGGACCAAGCTAAGCTCTTGCTTGGCCAGCACCTCGTCGAAGGTCATCTTGTCGATGCTGATAGGTTTGCGATCTTCAAACTTGCGTTCGTCCTGACGGTGTAGGTAATCGCCGATCGCCATCAGTTTGAGCGGCAGCTCAATCTCCTCCTGAACACCGCCTGTAGCGGGTTTGAAGGTGACGTTAATGCGTTCTTTTGGGGCAACAGAGCCTTCTTTGGCCATGACTTTCCTTCCTTACAATGGTGGCCTACAGGCCTATTCGATTACCCGTTCGAGATCGAGATGACACAACCTGCGGTAGGTTTCATCCTTGCACTCACGCACGACGTGGTTCTGAGGCAATAATTCGCAACATCGATACAACAGATGCAGCACCTGCAATGCGAGGTCGGGTTCCCATGCATTCAAGCCCGCGTCCTGTAGCGTTTGGTCGAGCACTTCGAGCTGAACTTTGGCGACTTCGTATTTCTTGGCGGAGAAGCACAAACGTGCCATCGCGAACCGCCAAAGGAAGCGAGCGCGCCCACCGTCGGTGTTGCGCATTTCTTGCTTGAGAAACCGGACCGCAGGCTTGAGACCGTCCCTGCGCACGCTCAATTGAGCTTCTTCCAAAGCTCGCTCCCATGGCGCATGGCTATCGATGACGTCGGCATGGGGCGTAGGGTCGGGGGCTCCCAGACGAGGCATGACCTGGGCAGCGATCCACGCCCGGGTGGACGGATCGGCGAACGGCTCGCCGTCATGCCAACGCAATTCGATCACACTCGGTAGGCGTTGGATGAATAATGCAAAATGCGTTTCCACTTCGCGCATGGCCAGTTCTGCACCCAGCCCTTGCAGGCACTCCCAGGCAAGCCTTTGACCGTCGAACCAGAAAGGCGCCTTCGCCAGGCTGGCCTCGATTTCTACCAGCAGATCCGCGTAGTTGCCTTGCTTGAGGCCTTCCTGATAAGCCTTGAGCCTGTCCCCAGGAAGCCCACGCAACAGGGTGATCTGCTCGGCGTTGCGCTCGGGCACAGCGTCAACCCCAAGCCATAGCAAGGTCCGACTCAGGCGCAGCGCTCGGGGGTCGGTTGCTTTTTGCTTGAGCCACCACGTGCACAACGGACGAGCATTATCCTGCTGGGCCCGTAGCGCCTTGTGGGCATCCTTTTCATTTTCGATCGGGGCGCCCGGGTTGAACAGCTGGGTCGCGGCTTGTCTGACCTGAGCGACCACCGTCCCGACAGCGCCGGACTGCGGCTGATTTTCGCTGGCGTGCTGCACCTGTTTCCTGAGACGCCGGCACAGCGGCAGTAACAGAGGTGCGTCATCGCCCAGATGAGCGGTGCAGGCAGCGTCCAGTTCTTCGAGGTGTTCCGCCAGATCCCGGAACAAGGTCAACTGCTTTGGTATCGCGACATGATTGCCCAGCGCCGCCTCCAGCCGCGGCACGAGCCAATGGAGGCTGGCTGCGCGGGTACGAACCTTGGCCGGGTGGAGCTCAAGCCAGTGACTCTTGCAGAGATACCGCAAGAGACCCAGCCCAGCGAGCAGCCCAAGAAAGGATTCACGCTGATATAACGCCCACGTCAGCCATGCCGCCACTCGCAAATCTTTCGACTGGGTGCGCAACAAGGCTTCACTTTGCTCAAGGACCTTCAACCAATCGACTTGGCTGTTTTCATGTATCGATTGGGCTTTGCCGAGCTCGCTCTCCAGGGCTTCGTACTCATCCGAAAAACGCACGTCCGCACCCGCAAAGCTCTGGCCGGAGACCGGAGATTTGGCGAGCGACAGATAATGTGCGGAAAGTTTTTCGGAATACGACATTTACAGCCTTCAATAGGTGCTTGGGTGTTATGACTCAGTTGATTGCGAAAACCAGAAATAGAATTCGCTGTGACTTGTAGGAAGTTTCGTTCAATACCAACAACGGTTTCAGACGAGGCATCGACCCACAGCTTTTCATCCGACGGAAAGCATGCCGCGTTTAAAAAAATAAAAATGTAGGACTTTTCTCTAAATACGAAACCAATCTGAAAAACAGGCAAAGCCATAAGAATTTTTTACTTGCACAGAACCGCTACTATTTTTTGCCAACCCTGCATATACCCTCCCAACATAGAATCGATTCAAATCGTTTCTTCCTATCAACGATAAAGAACGCTCTTACATACTCTTCTTTTTTCGCCTGGAGGCGCATCAAACCTCCCACGGCTTGCTTCAATAGATCAGGAGCCCAGCAGAAGCAAGGTACAAAACATGCCCCCTCTGAATGATTTACCGCGTTTACATCTGAAGATACCGGACCTTGGGCATGATCTTCAGGTATTGAAGTTTGAAGGCAACGAAGCGATCAGCGCCCCTTATCAATTCGATGTGGACCTCGTCAGTGAACAAAAAAACATCACGCTTGAGCACCTCTTACATAAACAAGCTTTCCTTGTTTTTGATCACCAGGGTCGCGGCATCCATGGGCAGATTCATCGGGTAGCCCAATACGACTCTGGCAAGCGCCTGTCCCATTACAGCGTGCAGTTGGTTCCCAGGTTGGCTTATCTGCAATACCGCACCAATCAACGCATCTTCCAGCAAACCAGCGTTCCACAGATCATTGCGACGATTCTCAAAGAGCACGGCATCCTTGGCGATGCACACCGCTTCCTGTTGAACTCTCGTTATCCGCCACGCGAGTACTGCGCACAGTACAACGAGTCAGACTTGGGTTTCATCGCGCGGCTATGTGAAGAAGAAGGTCTTCACTACCATTTCCAGCACAGCGAGTCTGGCCATCAGTTGGTGTTTGGCGATGACCAGACCGTGTTTCCAAGGCTCGGCCGCCCTACCCCCTATAAGCAAGGCAGCGGTCTGGTCGGCGAAGAGCCAGTGATCCAGCACTTCAATGTACGGCTGGAAACCCGAACCAGTCGGGTCACTCGCCGCGATTACGATTTTCAGAAAGCGACAATTGCCCTCGAACAGAAATACCAGCCAGCCATTGAAAAAATCCTTCCGGACCTGGAGGCCTACGATTACCCCGGTGGCTTTAACCAGGAAGAGCGCGGCAAGTTGTTGAGTCGGCGAGCGCTGGAACGCCATCGCTCCGATTATTGCCAAGTCGAGGGCACGAGTGACCAGCCGGAATTGGTAACCGGCCACTTCCTGACGCTGAGTGAACACCCGCGCCAGGAATGGAATGACCTTTGGCTGCTGACTGAAGTGCACCATCAAGGCAGGCAGCCACAAGTGCTTGAGGAAGGCATGGGCGGCGATGCCGAACCTCCAGGGGCGCGCAACCAAGGCTACCGGAACCGCTTCGTCGCCACGCCATGGGATGCGATTTTTCGTCCCCGTCGGCTTCATGAAAAGCCGCGGATAACCGGTAGCCAGACGGCGATCGTCACCGGTCCGGAAGGCGAAGAGATTTATTGCGACCCGTTTGGTCGCGTGAAGGTCAGGTTCTTTTGGGATCGCGCAGGACAGGTTAATGAGCGCAGCAGTTGCTGGCTGCGGGTTGCGTCCAACTGGGCCGGTAACAGCTACGGCGCGGTCACGATCCCGAGGGTGGGCATGGAAGTCCTGGTGACGTTCATGGAAGGCGACCCCGACAAACCCTTGATCAGCGGATGCCTGACCAACAGCGCCAATCCTGCGCCTTATCCGCTGCCCGCCCACAAGACTCGAACAGTGTTTCGTTCGCGCAGTTCCCCTGGTGGCAAGGGCTTCAATGAGCTGCAGCTGGAGGACCGGGCCGGACAAGAGCTTATTTACCTCCGAGCCCAGCGCGACATGGAGCAAAGAATCGAGCATGACAGCCGACTGGAGATTGGCAACGAGCGTCGGGAAACGATCAAGGGAAACAGCATTTCCGAGCTGCAGGCCAATGAACATCGGACCATCGCTGCTGATCGCATCGTCCAGGTCAAGGGCAACGACCAGCTGCACACCACCAACCGCCGCAGTTACTCCGACCAGACGCTGGCCATTGAGGCCGGCCAGCAAGTGCATATCAAGGCGGGTGCCCATGTGGTCCTCGAAGCAGGTGCAACCCTCAGTTTGAGTGCCGGGGGCGAGCATATCGTCATCGGTCATGGCGGCATCTTCAGCAGCAGCGAAATCCAGCTGGGCGGCGCCCCGTTGTCGGGTCCGCGTGCCGCGTCGCTCAACCCGGAGCGGGTCGCCCCCCTGTCCACGTGGCTGAACCTGCCACCCACCTTCGCCCCCACTCAACGCGCCCTCATGACGGCCAGCAAGGCCGCAGGATCAGATTTTTGCCCCCTGTGCGACGCCTGTCGCGAGGGCGTCTGCACAACGGAGGCCACTACCGTATGAGCGACTCACTGCCGCAGCAATGGTTGTTCGAACAACAACGCCTCGGGCACGCCTTGTGCGTCGTCCTGGATTCAGAGAACGAACAGCCGATGCGCCAAGCGCTGCTCAAAAACAGCCAGTTCGACTGTTACCTGAGCGTTTATAGCCAAACCCCGCTTGCCGACCTCAGCGAGGTTGGGCCCTTCGTCTTCACCTTCGATAACCCCCACGATAAAAACATCAACGAACTGCTTGGCCGGCCGGCCACTCATTGGGGGTGGCTGGCCAGCCTTCCCAAAGGCCACCTACCGAAGCTGGTCGAGCACTGGCGTGAGCGGTTGATCATTGGTCAACGCCCTGATCAGGCGGTGTATCGATTCCAGGACGGTCGAGTGTTAGCCCGGGCGCTCAAACACTTGCCCGTCGAGATGCATGCCGCCTATCTCGGGCCAGCGGCCAGCGTTTGCTACTGGCAAGGCGCTCGTTGGGAGCGCGTCGATAATCCAAATCCAGGAGTACATCCGGTCCCGGAGACGCCGTTTTGGTTGCAGGTGCCAATACCCGAACAGCAAGCGCGGGAAATCCGGCGGGGCAACGCACACCGTTTCTTGCTGGCAGAGCACCTGGACGCCTACGTCAAACTGGCTGAGCACCAGGATCCGGACGCCTGGCTGCGCGCCACACTCGACCAGGCAGAAGCCTGGAACTGGCTGGCGCCCGAGCCACTGGCATTTCTGTTGATTAAAAGCCTGCAGGTGCCAGCTCGAACACTGACGCCGCAATGGCAAGTGTGCGGAGGAGAAAGCCCCGAGGAACATTATGATCGGGTGCGGCTGATGGCGGATGTCTGGCAAGGCAACACGCCGTGATGAAACAAATCTTACGGATCGCTACCCTGGGCTATTGCCTGGCGATGTCGGCTGGATGCGCCGATAAACAGCCCGACACATTTACATTTACAGCTGACTTGCCGCCTGGCTTTGCCTATAAGGCAGTGGTGCGTTACGTCCCCGCCCCAGGGGAAACCTGCACCGTTGGGAAGAAGGACAACTTGGCGCCGGTGTTCAAGAGCAATCACTCGCCCGTTGCCGAAATCCCGATCCGCAGGACCCGCAAAGGCTGTCCGTTGGTGGTCAGCCGGATCGAACTCGAGCTCAGCTCTATCTATGGTCCGCATTGGCTCGATTCCAGTCGCGATTCCGCCAACGTGGTGATCCGTGATCAGTTGGAAGAGCAGTACAAAGGCCCTTTCAACGAAGCGGGTGAAAGCACTTTTTACGGCCAATGTCAGTGGCTGTTCCGCACTTCGGGAGCCCAACGACGCATCGTAAAACTCCTCGACTGCAAAAAAACCAACCCACAGGGCGACGTCGGAGATGGTCGGCCTTTTTCGGCGTACACCCTTGATCAGCTGCCGGGGAAAACGGTGCGGATAAAGATCAAGTTGGCAAGCGAGGAAAGACCCGCCATTCGTGACACCTGGGTGAAAGTGCCTAACGGTTGGAAACGCTGCATGGGGGACAACTTCGAAGATCATTACGGCTTCTGCTACGGCAATTACAACGATTTCAGCGGTTTTCATATGCCGGACGGAGAGCCGTGCACCATTTACCCAGGCTGCACCGAATAAGGAAGTTTATTGCATGACGCTGTCTAAAACGGAATTGGCCCCACTCCTGAGCAGCCGTGTTTTCGCCTGCCCGGTAGCAGGCAAATGGACCAGTTTTCAGTTGGTGGATGAGTCTGGCGCGGGCGAGCCTTATGCATGGCTGGCCTATGTCGTCACCGATTCGGAAGGGCAAACGTACCGCGGCAATCTTGATGCCTCAGGCACAGGCAAGGTTGACGATCACTTCGCTGGACCGATTGCCTTGTATTTTGACCAGGACTATAGAGGAGTTGAAAAGGCCTATTCGTTGCTACAATCGCGGCCCCATTACCCACTCAAAATAACTGAACTTCAAGTCCGCGCCGAGAAAACCCGCTACCTGAACGACAACGCCACCCGCACCCGGGAACCCCCCGCCCAAGCCTGCGCCGGTCAATTCTTTCAGGTGGAGGTACGCGACTTGGTCAAGCATGTCGCCCACCTGCCGCCGCAGGTCTACCGGCATTACCCGCCCAACCAGGGCGCGGCACGGCTCATGGGCGAGTTTGGCAAGGTTGGCGTGACGCTGGCGTCTCGAAGGCATACCGTGCTGGAAGTACGACCGCTGCGGGCTTTGCGGCCCATGCTGTCCCTGGACCCGGAGTTCTGCGCGCTCAACCTGTACCAGCTGGCCCTGATGGCGACCTTGAGTTACTGCCCTTTCGGCCAGGAGCCTGGTCAGGCGCCGATAAACACGCCGGTGAGCTTCCCCGAGCAACCGAGCGTGGGCAATTGGTTCGGAGATGCATTGGCCAAGAGCGAGGAACTCTGGAGGGTAGACCCGGGACAAACAAAATCCTATTACCCGCTGTATGAAGACGTGCCCTACTCCAAACGGTTGGAAATCGTACCGTTCGATCCCGCTCTTTACCCGGTGAATAATCCGGAATTGGGAACGAAGCAGGAGCATCCCGCGCAGATTCATTTTCTCGATGACACGGCAGATGAAGAAAGCACCGACACCCAGGCCTTCATCACTCACAGCGACGAAGTAATCCTGATTGCGGTACGCGGCACTGCGCAGATGCTCGCCGACGGCCTGCGTGACGCCGATGCGCTCCAGGTCCCGTTTGAAGAAGGTCTCGGCAAGGTGCACCAAGGATTTTATGGGGCAGCTAAAATAGCCGCGGCTTTCGTGATTGATTATCTGGAACGGTTTTATGCCGGCCAGAAACTGCTGATCTGCGGTCATAGCCTGGGCGGCGCAGCGGCCTTGCTGCTCGCTGAGATGCTGCGTCTAAGGAAGGGATTTAATTACAACATCCAGCTCTACACCTACGGCGCCCCTCGCGCCGCCGATGCCTCCTTCGTCAAGAACGCCGAGCCCCTGGTGCACTACCGCATGGTCAATCACAACGACCCGGTACCCAGCGTACCGGGCAGTTGGATGGATACCAAGACGAGTGTCTATGGCACAGGCCTGACGCTAGCGTTCGCCAACGTACCGGTCGGTTTCTCTGTGTTCGTGGCCGGCATCTACAACTGGACGGGCGAGCCCTACGAACACCACGGCACCTTGCGGCATTTCCTGCCTGTGGAGTTCAGTCGTCGGGAGCAATCGTCGATCCTGTGGACGCCAGGGTGCGACACTCTCACGCAGCACGCTGCCTGCGAGATTGCCTTGCAGCACAGACGTGGCTTGCCGGATCGTCCGGGTTTCCTGGCCCAATTCTTCCAGGCCGGCAACCATCTCATGACTTCCAGCTATGTTCCCGCCTGCTGGGCGACCCTGCGCCGATGGCAGGAAGCACAAGAATCCAGCAGCACCCTGGTGACTCAACGCGAATATGAGCGCATAGAAGATGCGCTGGCACAGGTCACCCAGCAGTTGCGCAACGAACGTCGTCACATGTTGGCGCGCCCAGATGCCTACGTGCGCACCCATCAATCGATCATCGATGCGCTCAATCGCGAAGTCGACAAGGTACATGCCACCCGCGCTCGTCTGACAGCGCTGAGTACTTTGCTGGTCACCGCCAAGGACGTTTACGGAAGCCTGTCGGAACACTTCGAACTAGCGCTGAACCTGAGCCGCTGGCAAGCACATCCAGAGAACCGCGTGGCCGAGCAACTGGCTATCGCACCGGCTGCGGATGTTGATACCGAACTGATCCACGGCGCCCACGGCTACGTCATTGGCAAGCCCTATACGCTGGATATCGATTCGATCATTTGACTGCAAGCCAACCGCTACGCCGCCCAATGAATCAAATATTCCCCGGCACAAAGTCCGGCCCACCCAACTTGTCCCGCACCATCACCGCCGAACGCATCAGCGGCGTCCACATGCCGTCCGAGCTGTTCCACGCCGCGCCGGCCCAGCGGGTGTCGGCGACCAGTTCAGCCTTGTGGTTTTCCAGCAGTCGCTTGAGCGCTACGGCGACGCTGCCCATGTCCACGTCGAACAGATCGCCATACGGGCCGAGCGGCTGCTGGCGCTGTTTGTCCTGGCAGAAACGGTAATACCAGACCCAGTCGGCGGCGATGTAGATCGCCCGCGTGCGGTCTGGGTACGTCGCCAGCATCGTCAGCAGGGCCGCCACGAAACGCGGGGGAAAAGTCGCGTCGTGGGTCTGGCGCCAGTACGGCATGATCAGTTGGTCGAACGCGGCCACGACGTTTTGTGGCTCGTCGTTGTCAGTCTTGGCTTCGAGAAAGTAGAACGGCTCGCCCACCAGGAATTTGTCCAACTCGTCATTGGCCAGCGCCAACAGCAGCACGTTGTCTTGCGGATTACTCATGGGATTCTCACAACGTCTTGGGCCTTCATCAGTGCGTTGATGTCATTGCCGTGGAAGATCGGTACGTTGTCCAGCACCGCTTCGCGCATGCCGCCCGGATGGGTCAGGCCACCGGGGCGCCAGAGCGAGTTCACGCCGCCTTCGTTACCGGTCGGCATCAGCACCTTGGGTTTGTCCAGGCTCAGCATGTAGATGTCCTTGCCCACCAGCGATCCCGGATCGTACCCCAGGGCTGACTCCAGCACCGAAACGTCGCCGGTTTTCTTGTACTCGGTCACCACCGCGCTGAGGTCGGACTTTGCCATGACGAATTTGTTCGGGTTGAACGAACCATATTTCGGGTTGGCGATGTCGTCGGTGGTGAAGAGGAAACTGCCGCCCTCGTCCTCGAAGGTCTTGAGGTGCTTGTCGATATACGGACCTTCAAGGTAGTCGCTCGGTGGCGGCCGACTGCCCTTGGGAATCGCCATGATATCGGCTTCGGTGGTGCCCGGCTTGTATGCCGCGGCGCGAGGTTTGGGCGCCGCGCCGAGGCGGGCCATCTTCGGCCCCAGCCCCAGCAGTGCCATACCCGCGATGCCCTGGAGCAAGTCGCGATAGCCCGGCCCGAGGCGATCACCCAGATCGCCCAGCAAGGCCATGCCGCCCATCATGGCGCCGCCAATCACCACGAAGCCTGCGAACGCCGCCGCGCCGGCCATCGCCGCCAGTACAGCCGCCGCGCCCATGGCGACCAGCCCCAAAGCTTCGAGGCCGGTGTGCAGCCACCCTTCGATGTCGAGGACAAACGCAACCGAGACCGTCGGCCCGCCAATAAACGTATTGGGGCTGCCGGTCTTGATGTGGGCGCCGCAGACCATTTTGCTCTGCAAGCGCGCCGCTGGCTTGCCGTTGATATAGACGGTGGCGCTGCCCTCGGCGATCAGCACCGGGAACGGCCAGATCGGATGGTTCATCGGCAGGCCCGTACACCCCGCCGACATGTCGACGCCGGCACGCATGGCGTTGCGCCGGTTGATGTGGACGTTGAGGCTGCCCATGATCAACGCGCCCGTCGTAGGCTCGGGCAAGTTGAAAATGGTGTTCAGGCCTTTGAGAATCTGGAACATCGACAAGCCGCCGGCGGCAATCGAGCCCGCCATGATCGCCAGCGCCACACCCCCGGTCGCGACCGTCGCCGCCACCACCGCCGCGCCGATCAACGCACCGGCAACGCGCCCGCCACCATCGCGGCGACACCGAAACCGTGGGCTATTTCGTCGCCGAGGCGCGCAGCGGCCAGCATATCCATTGCGTGAGGGTCTTCCGGAGATTGATCAGGCGGTCGCGGACAAAACCTTGAAGGAATGCATGGCGGCCTTCCAGGCGGGTTCGTGATGCACCAGATCACCCGGCGTCGTGGTCAACGTGGTGATCAGCCCTACGGGTTGGCGATCGATGAACACCTGGCGCAGCATCAGCTCTCGCCCTTCGCGCTGCCAGGTGTAATCGAGCAGCACGGCGGCATGTTCGTGGAGGAAAAAATCCCAACGCTTGATCAGCTTGAACCCAGGCAGTTGCTGCTCGGCACTCGCCAGTTGTTGATCGACATAATCGTTGAACGGCGTATCGCCTCGGCTCGGGTCGCGACTGATGACGAAACTGGCTTCCTTGGCGCCGCCGACGGCTGGCAACTTGAAGATGTTGATGCTCTGGTCCTGCCAGGTGTCAGGGATGTCGAAATCGGCTTCGTGGAGGCGATAGAGCGTCATGATCCGGGTCGTTTTCCAGGCAAGAGGGAGGCTGAACGAGCGGCAGATCTTCAAGCAATGGATGGTAACAATCAAGGTGCCTGAAGAGGCCGTTTTCGAGGCCATGACGCCGGTCTCAATTTTGCCGCCCGAGTTCCACCAGCAACCCCGGATCCGTGGCGAGGGAGCTTGCTCCCGCTGGGTGGCAAAGCCGCCCCAAAAAGGCCCGGCGCGTTCCTACAGACAAACCGCATCAACCGGCCTACGACGGCTGCGCCGCCGAGCGGGAGCAAGCTCCCTCGCCACGAATCGGGGGCATCCGTCAGAACAAAATTCATCCTGAGTCTCCCTCTTCCGCCAAGCTACGCATCCTTGCGCCTTTACCTACAACTACGCCAGAATCCGCTGGCTTGTGCGCCTTGCCCCCGGGGCCTATCGTCTTCCTGAAAGCCCGAAGAACCCCCTCAACCCGGCCAGCTGTTCACCGTCGTACAAGACATGGACAACGAATGCCTACTGGCCAACCTCAGCGAAACCCTGGCCTCCGCTGACGCGATGGTCAGCACCCTGGCCTTCGACCTGGATGGCGCACCGCCACTTTCTCCTAGGCATCCAGCAACTGATCGAGCTGAGTTCGTTACTGGCGAACCGAGTGTTGAACAACGTCGATCCGCGCTAACCGCTGCGCCACGGTTTATCCAAGGCGCAAAAAAAGGCATATCGATTCATCGGTATGCCTTTTTTGTCGCCGCTTTCTTCCCTCGACCGAGGTACTCGCCGCAATTACGGGTTAACGCTGTCCTTCAACGACTTGCCTGGCTTGAACGCAACGGTGTTGCTGGCCTTGATCTTCACTGGCTCGCCGGTTTGTGGGTTTTTGCCGGTGCGGGCGCCGCGGTGGCGTTGCAGGAAGGTGCCGAAGCCGACGAGCGTGACGCTGTCCTTGCGATGCAGGGCGCCGGTGATTTCTTCGAGGACGGCGTTGAGGACGCGGTTGGCTTGTTCTTTGGTGAGGTCCGCTTTTTCCGCGATAGCGGCAGCGAGTTCTGGTTTACGCATGAATGAAGCCCCTTTGACGGTTTTTTTGTTGTTATGTCCGTGCTGTTCTCTTCGGAACAGCCCCTAAGGCGCCGCAGGCTCTACTCTGCGGCAGACGGGAGTGAGGATGGCACGGGGCCGTAACCGGCGCCAGTGTCCGGCGGGCCTTTGTCGCTTCAAAAGCACGGTATATCCGACAGAACGACCGGCATTTACGCCAGCAGGGCCGGAAGCTGCTTGTTCAGCGCCAGTTTCTCCATCACCGCCGCACCGGTCAGGGCGTAGCCCAGCAGGTTGCCTTGGGCGTCGCGGCACAGGGCCTTGATGTCGGCGCCCTGCCCTTCGACGCTCCACACGCCTTCGCTGCCCCGTGGCGGCGGAGAAACCACCAACGGGCACACCGGCGTCTTCACGGTAATCGGCATGGCGCCGTAGCTGACAGCGGTCGGGTTTGCGGCCAGGGTTTGGGCCAAGGCTCGGGCGCAGCTCATCAGCGGCATGACGTAGAGCAGGTTCAGGCCATCGACTTCGGCGCAGTCGCCCAGGGCGTAGATATTGGCGTGGGACGTTTTCAGGTGACGATCAACCACCACGCCGCGATTGACCACCAGCCCGGCGGCCGCCGCCAGGTCAATGCGTGGGCGCAGGCCGATGGCCGAGACCACGAGATCGCAGGCGATCACTTGGCCGTCCGACAGGTGCGCCTCCAATCCGTCGGCCACCCGTTGCAGGCGATTGAGCACCGGCCCCAGGTGGAAACGCGCGCCAAGGCTTTCCAGTCCGGCCTGTACCGCTGCGGCGGCGGCTGGGTGCAACAGCGTCGGCATGACTTGTTCGCATGGCGCTACCAGCTGCACTTCGTAGCCGCCCAGGATCAGGTCGTTGGCGAATTCGCAGCCGATCAGACCGGCGCCTAGCAGCAGCACCCGGCGCTTACCAGCGGCGGCGGCCCGAAAGCGGGCGTAGTCTTCGAGGTCGTTGATGGGGAAGATCAAGTCCGCCGCGTCGCCCTGTACCGGCACGCGCACGGTTTCGGCGCCCCAGGCCAGGACCAGGTCGCGATAACTCACCGCTTCCTCGCCGATCCACAGGCGCTTGTGGCCTGGGTCAATGCCGCTGATGCGCGTGTGGGTGCGGACCTCTGCCTTGAGCTGCTCGGCCATGGCGCCTGGCTCGGCCATGCTCAGGCCGTCGGCATCTTTATTCTTGCCGAAGCCCGTGGAGAGCATCGGCTTGGAGTAGGAACGACCATCGTCCGCGGTAATCAGCAGCAACGGGGTTTCGCTGTCGAGCTTGCGAAACTCCCGGGCCAGGTTGTAGCCAGCCAGGCCGGTACCGACGATGACGACAGGTGCGCTCATGTTGCTCTCCACTTGAGAAACGATCAGTTGATTTCGATCATCTCGAAATCCATTTTGCCGACGCCGCAATCTGGGCACAGCCAGTCTTCCGGCACGTCTTGCCACAAAGTGCCGGGCGCGATGCCGTCGTCCGGCCAGCCTTCAGCTTCGTTGTAGATCAGGCCGCAGACAACACATTGCCACTTCTTCATTCCAATACTTCCTCAAGATGTCAGGCCTTGGCTGGTATTTTCCAGCTCAGGGCGGTTTTGTACTGATCGTTCGCTACAGATGCAAGCAGGATCCGCGCGGCGGCGGGTCCGCTCAGTCAAATCCAATGACCGACATGGTAAGCTCGCGGCCTCATTTGCTGCCAATCAAGACCTCTGTGCCGCCGACAAATTCGATATTTCCTACACTCCAATGGCTGCCCCAGCACCTGCTGTCGCCCCGTCCAGATGCCTGCGTGCTGGACTGGCTGTTCGACGACGGATCCTTGACCCGACGCCTGACCGGCCTGTCGGACGAGCATTTCAGCGTGACGCCGTTGTTCGAGGGCTGGCAGCCGTTGCGCGCCGACGAATGTGCCGCGCTGGATCTGGCCGAGGGCAGCGAGGGTTGGGTGCGCGAGGTGTACCTGCGCGGCCACGGCGAGCCTTGGGTATTTGCCCGTAGCGTGGCGGCCCGCAGCGCCTTGCAGGGCGACGGTTTGCAAATGGACGAACTCGGTAGCCGCTCCCTGGGTGAGCTGCTGTTTTGCGACCAGGCGTTCCAGCGCCGGGCTATCGAGGTGTGTCACTACCCCAGCGAATGGTTGCCGCCCGAGGTTCGCGCCAGCGCGCTGTGGGGCCGTCGCTCGCGTTTCGATCGCGGTACGCTGAGCGTACTGGTGGCGGAGATTTTCCTGCCGCGCCTGTGGACCGTCGCCCGCGCCTATTCGGAGAACTGCTGATGTACGTGCAATTGCTCAAATCCTTGAACCGCCTGAACCCGCGGGCCTGGGACTTCGTGCAACTGACCCGCATGGACAAGCCCATCGGCATCTATCTGCTGCTGTGGCCAACATTGTGGGCGCTGTGGATTGCCGGCGAAGGCTCGCCTTCCCTGGCCAACATCGTGATTTTCGTGATCGGCGTGGTGCTGACCCGCGCCGGCGGTTGCGTGATCAACGACTGGGCCGATCGCAAGGTGGACGGCCACGTCAAGCGCACCGAACAGCGCCCGCTGGTGAGCGGCAAGATCAGCTCGAAAGAAGCGCTGGTGTTCTTCGCGGTGCTGATGGGCGTGAGTTTCCTGCTGGTGCTGTGCACCAATGCGCCAACGATCCTGTTGTCCTTGGGCGGCTTGGCCCTGGCGTTCAGTTATCCGTTCATGAAGCGCTACACCTATTACCCGCAAGTGGTTTTGGGCGCGGCGTTTTCCTGGGGCATGCCGATGGCGTTCACCGCCGAAACCGGCCATCTGCCGGCCGCCGCGTGGTTGCTGTACATCGCCAACCTGCTGTGGACGGTGGGCTACGACACTTACTACGCAATGACCGACCGGGACGATGACCTGAAGATCGGCGTGAAGTCCACGGCCATCCTGTTTGGCGATGCCGACCGGGCGATCATTCTGACGCTGCAAGGCCTGGCGCTGGGTTGCCTGTTGCTGGCTGGGTCTCAATTCAAGCTGGGCGGCTGGTTCCATCTGGGGCTGGTGGCCGCTGCCGCGTGCTTTGCCTGGGAGTTCTGGTACACCCGTGGCAAGGACCGGATGCGCTGTTTCAAGGCGTTTTTGCACAACCACTGGGCCGGGTTGGCGATTTTCGTTGGGATTGTGCTGGATTACGGGTTGCGGTGAGTTCTGTGGCCGAGCGCTGGGTTTGGGATGAAGAAGAACCCTGTGGCGAGGGAGCTTGCTCCCGCTGGGCTGCGAAGCGGCCCCAAAAATCTTGCGGTCGCTGCGCAACCGAGCGGGAGCAAGCTCCCTCGCCACGAAGAGCGGTTTGGTGCTGGTCAGTCAGGCTTGGCGATCTTCCAGACGCCACCCTTGCCGTCACCGGTCTTGTCGCCGGCCTTCTTGTCGCCGACGAAGGTGTACAGCGGATCGCCGTCATAGGCCCACTGCGACGCCCCGTCGTCGCGGGTGATCACGGTCCATTCGCCTGACGGAGTGGCGGTGCTTTCGGCCTTGAGCGGTGGCCAATTCTCGGCGCATTTGTCGTTGCACATTGATTTGCTGTCGTCGTCCTTGTCATAGGTGTACAGGGTCATGCCCTTGTGATCGACCAACACGCCATCCTTGACCATCGCCGGATCAGCCGCGAACGCCATCGCCGGCAGCGCCAGCGCAGCCACCAGCCCCAGCACCTTGATGGATTGGGTGTAATGATTCATGGAAACCTTCCTTTGCAGTTGTCAGGATTCGGACCCAAAAGCCTAGCCCAGGATCGCTTCTGCTGCCGTCCAGGGAAATAACTGTCACACGACTGCAATAATTCCGTTATCTAATGCGGCGCAAGACAGTTAAATGACAAGAGGATTACCCCATGGTTGGCAGGAGCATTCTGATCGTCGACGACGAGGCGCCCATCCGCGAGATGATTGCCGTTGCGTTGGAGATGGCCGGCTATGACTGCATGGAAGCAGAAAACTCTCAACAGGCCCACGCCATCATCGTCGACCGCAAGCCCGACCTGATCTTGCTGGACTGGATGCTTCCCGGCACGTCTGGCATCGAGCTGGCGCGGCGCCTCAAGCGTGATGAGCTGACCGGCGATATCCCGATCATCATGCTCACCGCCAAGGGTGAAGAGGACAACAAGATCCAGGGTCTTGAAGTCGGCGCCGATGATTACATCACCAAGCCGTTTTCCCCGCGTGAGCTGGTGGCGCGCCTCAAGGCCGTGCTGCGGCGTGCCGGTCCGACCGATGGCGAAGCACCGATCGAAGTCGGTGGCTTGCTGCTCGACCCGATCAGCCACCGCGTGACCATCGACGGCAAGCCCGCCGAGATGGGGCCGACCGAATACCGCCTGCTGCAATTCTTCATGACCCACCAAGAGCGCGCCTACACCCGCGGCCAGCTGCTGGACCAGGTCTGGGGCGGCAATGTGTATGTCGAGGAGCGCACCGTGGACGTACACATCCGACGGCTGCGCAAAGCCCTCGGCGATGCCTACGAAAATCTGGTACAAACCGTGCGCGGCACCGGTTATCGTTTTTCGACAAAGGCCTGATCCGAGCCCTTACCGCCCGACAAGCTGACAAGGACGCGCGTTCACGTGAATCAAAACTGGCATGGCACCCTGATCCGCCACATGTTGTTGCTGGTGACCGGTTGCCTGTTGATCGGCCTGATCACAGGCTATTACGGCTGGAGCCTGGCCGTGGGACTGGCGCTTTACCTGGCCTGGACCCTCAAGCAGTTGCTGCGCCTGCACGAGTGGCTGCGCCTGCACCAGCCCGACGAGGCCCCGCCCGACGGCTACGGCCTGTGGGGCGAAGTGTTCGACAGCATCTATCACCTGCAACGGCGCGACCAACGCGTGCGCGGGCGCCTGCAAGCGGTAATCGACCGCGTCCAGGAATCTACAGCCGCGCTGAAAGACGCGGTGATCATGCTCGACAGCGACGGCAACCTGGAATGGTGGAACCGCGCCGCCGAAACCCTGCTGGGCCTCAAGACACCACAGGACAGCGGCCAGCCGGTGACCAACCTGGTGCGTCATCCACGCTTCAAGGAATATTTCGAACAGGACAACTACGCCGAGCCGTTGGAGATTCCCTCACCGACCAACGATCGCCTGCGCATCCAGCTGTATATCACCCGCTACGGCAACAACGAGCATTTGATGCTGGTGCGGGACGTGACGCGCATTCATCAGTTGGAACAGATGCGTAAGGACTTTATTGCCAACGTGTCCCATGAGCTGCGCACGCCGTTGACGGTGATCTGCGGCTACCTGGAAACCCTGCTCGATAACGTCGAGGAGGTGAACCCACGCTGGAGCCGCGCATTGCAACAAATGCAGCAGCAAGGCGGGCGCATGCAGACCTTGCTCAACGACTTGCTGCTGCTGGCGAAGCTGGAAGCCACCGATTACCCGTCGGACAACCAGCCCGTGGCCACCGACGAGTTGCTGCAGATCATTGTGGAGGACGCCCAAGAGCTGTCCGGCCCCAAGCAGCAGGCAATCACCCTGGAAGCCGACCCGACCGTGCAGCTCAAGGGCAGCGAGGCGGAATTGCGCAGCGCTTTTTCCAATCTCGTGTTCAACGCAGTCAAATACACGCCGGAACAGGGGCGAATCCAGGTCCGCTGGTGGGGCGATGAACAAGGCGCGCACCTGAGCGTGCGCGACTCAGGCATCGGCATCGACAGCAAGCACCTGCCGCGCCTGACCGAGCGTTTCTACCGGGTCGACTCCAGCCGCAACTCCAACACCGGGGGCACCGGGCTGGGGCTGGCGATCGTCAAACACGTCTTGCTGCGTCATCGCGCACGCATGGAAATCAGCAGCGTGCCGGGCCATGGCAGCACGTTTACCTGCCACTTCGCCCCGGCGCAGGTGGTTCGCGGACGCCTCCCCAGCCGCGACGAGTGACACCGGCCAGCGCTCCCCACTAGGCAATCGCCGGGTCAGCCGCTACATTGGCTGACTTGTGCCTGCCTTTTCAGGCACTGATTTTCACTCTCACGAACATACGGAACCTGCAAAACTCCATCATGGACCCTTCCCCTGGCTTGTCCCTCGCTACACTCTTCGCCG
Source organism: Pseudomonas sp. SWRI154 (assembly GCF_014268645.1). Classification (NCBI taxonomy): domain Bacteria; kingdom Pseudomonadati; phylum Pseudomonadota; class Gammaproteobacteria; order Pseudomonadales; family Pseudomonadaceae; genus Pseudomonas; species Pseudomonas sp. SWRI154. Next base: position 159,586 of record NZ_JABWQW010000009.1, on the reverse strand, counting down.
AATTCGGCATGATTCTTTTTGCTCTGATCCTGGTCCTGCTCAACGGATTTTTCGTTGCGGCTGAATTCGCCATGGTCAAGCTGCGCTCGACCCGGGTCGAGGCCATCGCTGAGCAGAACGGCTGGCGCGGGCACATCCTGCGCACCGTCCATAGCCAGCTCGATGCCTACCTGTCAGCCTGCCAACTGGGTATCACCCTGGCTTCGCTGGGCCTGGGCTGGGTCGGCGAACCGGCGTTCGCGCACATTCTCGAGCCGTTGTTGGGCGCGGTCGGCGTCCAGTCGCCGGAAGTGATCAAGGGCGTGTCGTTCTTTACCGCTTTCTTCATCATTTCCTATCTGCACATCGTGGTCGGTGAGCTGGCCCCAAAATCCTGGGCGATCCGCAAACCGGAGCTGCTGTCGCTGTGGACGGCTGTGCCGCTGTACCTGTTCTACTGGGCCATGTACCCGGCGATCTACCTGCTCAATGCCAGCGCTAACGCGATCCTGCGCATCGCCGGCCAAGGCGAGCCTGGCCCGCATCATGAACACCATTACAGCCGCGAAGAACTGAAGCTGATCCTGCACTCCAGCCGTGGCCAGGACCCGAGCGACCAAGGCATGCGCGTGCTCGCCTCCGCCGTGGAAATGGGCGAACTGGAAGTCGTGGACTGGGCCAACTCCCGGGAAGACCTGGTGACGCTGGAATTCAACGCGCCGCTCAAGGAAATCCTGGCGATGTTCCGTCGCCATAAGTTCAGCCGTTATCCGGTGTACGACAGCGAGCGCCAGGAGTTTGTCGGCCTGCTGCACATCAAGGACCTGCTGCTGGAACTGGCGGCCCTGGATCACATTCCAGAGTCGTTCAACCTGGCCGAGCTGACCCGGCCGCTGGAACGCGTGTCGCGGCACATGCCGCTGTCACAATTGCTGGAGCAGTTCCGCAAGGGCGGCTCGCATTTCGCCGTGGTCGAGGAAGCCGACGGCAACATCATCGGCTACCTGACCATGGAAGACGTACTGGAAGTGCTGGTAGGCGATATCCAGGACGAACACCGCAAGGCCGAGCGCGGCATCCTCGCCTATCAACCGGGCAAACTGCTGGTACGCGGCGACACGCCGCTGTTCAAGGTCGAACGCCTGCTGGGAATCGACCTGGACCACATCGAGGCGGAAACCCTGGCAGGGCTGGTCTATGAAACACTGAAACGGGTGCCAGAAGAGGAAGAAGTGTTGGAGGTCGAAGGCCTGCGGATCATCATCAAGAAGATGAAAGGGCCGAAGATCATTTTGGCGAAGGTGTTGATGCTTGATTGACCGTCAACCGGCCCTCAAGTTAAAGACATAACCCACCGTGGCGAGGGAGCTTGCTCCCGCTCGGCCGGTCCGACGCTTCGGGCGAAGCAGTCGTCGCTTTTGGGGCCGCTCCGCGACCCAGCGGGAGCAAGCTCCCTCGCCACGAAAAGCCCATCCAGCGTGAGTGCTACTGCTTGCCCACCGCAAAGTTGGGCAAGTCGCCCACCGGTTGGTTGAATTGGTAGGGAATCGACACCAGTCCCAGCCCGGTGTTGCGCTGCACCACGAAGTGCAGGTGCGGGCCGGAGCTGTTGCCGGTGTTGCCCGATAACGCCAATGGCGTGCCAACCGACACCCGTTGCCCTTCTCGTACACCCACCGAGCCCTTTTGCAAGTGCAGGTAGACGCCCATGGTCCCGTCATCGTGCAACACGCGTACGAAGTTGCCGGACGGGTCGGTGCCGCGCCCGGTCTGCTCGTTCTCGGTCTTGATCACCACGCCGCCCCGCGCCGCGATGATCGGCGTGCCCTCGGGCATGGCGATGTCCATGGCGTAGCGGTTCTTCGGACCGTAGTGACTGTATTGGCCGTTCGCGCCCTGGCTCAGCCGAAACGGCCCGCCACGCCACGGCAACGGATAACGATACGCCTGCGCCGTGCCTGCCGGGTCGCCCAGGGAGTATTCGAACCTCGGGGTATACACCAGCGGCCTGCCGGGCCGAGTGGCCGTCAGCAACGCCAGGCGCAGGTTGCTGCGTGCCGGCAGCACCCGGCGAATCGGCCGGCTCGGCGCTCCACTGACGTTGCGCAGACCGGCAAAGCTCAGCTCGATTTCAACCGGGGCGTATAAATCGTTGCGCACGAACACCGCGTCCGCGCCGTTCTGCTTCTTGATGTCGAGAAACACCTGGCGCTCCAGGCGCTCGACCATGCGATCACGAAACACGAACACCTGGGAGCCTTTGCTGGGGCGGTCGCTGTAGGAGACCACGCCATTGGCGTCGGTGGATTTGTAAATGGTCATGGCCAGGGCCGGGGTGGCGGCCAGGACTAGACCACAGGCGAACAGCAACGGCACGAGCATGGGCAAGAATTCTGTCGAAATGAAGGCCTGCAAAGCAGACTAGCAGCTGGGATGGACCAGCGTAGTCGACAGATGTTTCAAATCGGATCAGCGATCGGTGTTGCTGGTCATTCCCACGCTTTGCGTGGGAATGACCTGCGTTGCCGGATCAGGCGCCCGGAACGAAGTGCTTCTGCGCCGTGCCGCGGGCGATCAGGCGGGAGATGTAGTCGAGTTTCTGCGGGTCTTTGTCGACGAAGCGGAAGGTCAGTTGCAGCCACTCGCTGTCGGGGGTTTGTTCGTGAGCGACGATGGCGTGCAGGTAACCGTTCAAGCGAGCGGTTTCGGCGTTGTCGCCCTGCTCCATGTCCAGCACGGCGCTTTCAAGTACCTGTGGCAGGGTGTCGGTGCGTTTGACCACCAACAGCGCTTCCTTGAGGCTCAGGGCCTTGATCACGCATTGCTGGGTGCCGCTGGACAGGCGCAACTGGCCTTGGCCGCGATTGCCAGCCGGCGCCGACGCGGCCGGTGCCTTCACCGGCGGGCTGTTGAGCAAACCACGGGGCGGGGCGGCAGCGGCTGCCGGAGCCGGGGCGGCGGCTGGCTTGGCAAAAGGATTCACTGCAGGCGCCGAAGCAACAGCCGCAACCGGAGGCTTACCACCCGTCAGGGCACTGAGGGAATCATTGCCGAAGGCCGAGTTCATCTTGGTCGGGGCGCTGTTCATCAAGGTCTCGAGCTTGCCGGCCTTGTGCATCGCCTGTTTGACCTTGGTGAGAAGTTGCTCGTTGGTGAAGGGCTTGCTGACATAGCCGGAAACACCGGCCTGGATCGCCTGGACCACGTTTTCCTTGTCGCCACGGCTGGTCACCATGACGAACGGCATGCCCTTGAGGTTGTCTTGCTGGCGGCACCAGGTCAACAGTTCGAGGCCGGACATCTCCGGCATTTCCCAGTCGCACAGCACCAAGTCAAACGCTTCACGGGCCAGCAGGGCCTGGGCTTTCTTGCCATTCACCGCATCTTCGATGCGGATGCCTGGGAAGTAGTTGCGCAGGCACTTCTTCACCAAGTCCCGAATGAACGAAGCATCGTCCACGACCAACACACTGACCTTACTCATCCAGATACACCTCTAAAAAATCCCGGCAAGCATACCGCTTTACTGATGGCGCATTGCCAAAAACCTTCAGTCACGCCGGGACTTTTCGTTCGCGGGGTGCTGCTTTCGATTAAAAAAACCGCAAAAAAAAGCCCGACCAAAAGGCCGGGCGCTTTTCTTGGCAATCTTACTTATCGTCAGTTTCACCGGGAACATTAGCGGTTTCGGACGGGGTGCCTTCAACTTCTTCCTTCATCCGCTTGAGCCCCATATGCCGTACGTCGGTGCCGCGCACGAGGTAGATGACCAGTTCCGAGATGTTGCGCGCATGATCGCCGATACGCTCCAGGGAACGCAGCACCCAGATGATGCTCAGTACCCGGGAGATAGAACGCGGGTCTTCCATCATGTAGGTCGCCAGCTCGCGCAAGGCGGTCTTGTACTCGCGATCGATGATCTTGTCGTACTGGGCCACCGACAGCGCCAGGTCGGCGTCGAAACGGGCGAAGGCGTCCAGCGCATCGCGGACCATGTTGCGCACTTGGTCACCGATGTGGCGGACTTCGACGTAGCCGCGTGGCGCCTCGCCTTCTTCGCACAACTGGATGGCCCGACGGGCAATCTTGGTGGCTTCGTCGCCGATCCGCTCCAGGTCGATCACCGACTTGGAAATGCTGATGATCAGGCGCAGGTCGGACGCAGCCGGTTGGCGACGGGCCAGGATGCGCAGGCACTCTTCGTCGATGTTGCGTTCCATCTGGTTGATCTGGTCGTCGATCTCGCGCACTTGCTGGGCCAGGCCGGAATCGGCCTCGATCAGCGCGGTCACCGCGTCGTTGACCTGTTTTTCCACCAGCCCGCCCATGGCCAGCAGGTGGCTGCGCACCTCTTCCAGCTCGGCGTTGAACTGCGCGGAAATGTGATGAGTGAGACCTTCCTTCGAAATCATGGTTTTGCTCCGCAAAAGCTGTGAGCTGCAAGCTTCAAGCTGCAAGCTGATATGTGTCGTGACTCGGATCGCTTTTTACTTGCCGCTTGCAGCTTGACGCTTGCGGCTATACGGCTAGCCGTAGCGACCGGTAATGTAATCCTCGGTCTGCTTCATGGCCGGATTGGTGAACAGGGTATCGGTGTCGCCGAATTCCACCAGTTTGCCCATGTACATGAACGCGGTGTAGTCGGATACCCGAGCCGCCTGTTGCATGTTGTGGGTCACGATGACGATGGTGAACTTGGACTTGAGCTCATAGATCAGCTCTTCGACCTTCAGCGTCGAGATCGGATCGAGGGCCGAGCACGGTTCGTCGAGCAACAGCACTTCCGGTTCCACGGCGATGGTACGGGCAATCACCAGACGTTGTTGCTGGCCGCCGGACAGGCCCAGGGCCGACTCATGCAGGCGGTCCTTGACCTCATCCCACAACGCCGCGCCCTTGAGCGCCCATTCCACGGCTTCATCGAGCACGCGTTTTTTGTTGATGCCCTGGATGCGCAGGCCGTAGACCACGTTCTCATAGATGGTCTTCGGGAACGGGTTGGGCTTCTGGAACACCATGCCCACGCGGCGACGCAGCTCGGCAACGTCCTCGCCCTTGCGGTAGATGTTGTTGCCGTAGAGGTTGATTTCACCTTCGACGCGGCAACCGTCCACCAGGTCATTCATGCGGTTGAAGGTCCGCAGCAACGTCGACTTGCCGCAGCCCGACGGGCCGATGAACGCGGTAACGCGCTGTTTCGGTATGTTCAGGCTGACGTCATACAGTGCCTGCTTCTGGCCGTAGAACAGGTTCAAGCCGGGCACTTCGATGGCGACGGTTTCCTGAGCCAGGTTCAGGCTCTGCTTGTCGCGGCCCAGGGCCGACATGTTGATGCCGTGTGTATGTGCTTCGTGTTGCATGATCTCACTCCGTTCGTAGCTGCAAGCTTCTAGCTGCAAGCTGCAAGTTTTGAGCAAAAACGGCTTGTAGCTTGCCGCTTGTGGCTAAGGCTTTTTAGCTATCCAACGCTTTGTATTTTTCGCGCAGGTGGTTACGGATCCACACCGCTGACAGGTTCAACGTGGCGATCACCAGCACCAGCAGCAGCGCCGTGGCGTACACCAGTGGCCGGGCCGCTTCGACGTTCGGGCTCTGGAAGCCGACGTCATAGATATGGAAGCCCAGGTGCATGATTTTCTGGTCGAGGTGCAAATACGGGTAGTTGCCGTCCAGCGGCAGCGACGGGGCCAATTTCACTACGCCCACCAGCATCAACGGAGCCACTTCGCCGGCGGCGCGGGCCACGGCGAGGATCATGCCGGTCATCATCGCCGGGCTCGCCATCGGCAGGACGATCTTCCACAAGGTCTCGGCCTTGGTCGCGCCAAGAGCCAGGGAACCCTCGCGAACGGTCCGCGGGATTCGCGCCAGGCCTTCCTCGGTGGCGACGATTACCACCGGCACCGCCAGCAGCGCCAGGGTCAGGGACGCCCAGAGCAACCCCGGGGTGCCGAAGGTCGGCGCGGGCAAAGCTTCAGGGAAGAACAGCCGGTCAACCGAGCCACCCAGCACGTAGACAAAGAAGCCCAGGCCGAACACACCGTAGACGATGGCTGGAACACCCGCGAGGTTGTTCACCGCGATGCGGATCAAGCGGGTCATCGTGCCTTGACGGGCATATTCGCGCAGGTAGACCGCCGCCAGCACGCCGAACGGCGTGACAATCATCGCCATGATCAGGGTCATCATCACGGTGCCGAAAATCGCCGGGAAGATGCCACCTTCGGTGTTGGCTTCACGCGGGTCGTCGCTGAGGAATTCCCAGACCTTGCTGAAGTAGAAACCCATCTTGGTGAACGTGCCCATGCCGTTTGGCTGGTAGGCGTGCACCACTTTGCCGATCTCGATCTCCACTTCCTTGCCGTTGGCATCGCGGGCCGTCAGGCTGTCGCGGTTGAACTGCGCATGCAGGTCAGAGAGGCGCGCTTCGATGTCCTTGTAGCGGGCGTTGAGTTCGGCGCGTTCGCTTTCCAGGTCGGCCTGGGCGGCGGCGTCGAGCTTGCCGTCCAGTTCCAGCTTGCGACCGTGCAGGCGGATGCGCTCGAGGCCGGCGTTGATCGCACCGATGTCGACTTTTTCCAAGGTCTTGAGCTCGTCGGCCAGGTCGTTGACGCGCTGAATACGAGCTTGCAACTGCGGCCAGGCGGACTCGCCCTCGGCGATGACTTTGCCTTGCTCCTTGACGTTGACGAGGTAACCGTAAAAGTTGCCCCACTCACGTCGCTCAAGGGCCATCAGTTCCGGCGGGGTCGTCTGGTTGGTCAGCCAATCGCCAACGATCCAAGTGAAATCAGTGCCGTTGAGGTCCCGGTTACCGACCTTGACCAATTCGCGGGTCATGAATTCCGGACCTTCGTCCGGCACCGGCAGGCCGGCGCTTTTCAGGCGTTCGCGAGGCACTTCTTCTTTCTGTACTACTTCGCCAACCACCAGGTGCGCCGGCATGCCCGGTACGTTGTAGCTGGCGTGGATCAGGTCGGCCGGCCAGAAGTGGCCGAGGCCGCGCACGGCAATCACCGCCAACAGGCCAATGGTCATGATGACCGCGATGGACACCGCGCCCCCGCTGATCCAGACGCCCGGGGCGCCGCTCTTGAACCATCCTTTCAGGGAGTTCTGTTTCACAGACTTCTACCTTTCTTAAAGCGACGAATATTTCTTGCGCAGACGCTGACGGATCAGCTCGGCGAGGGTGTTCATGACGAAGGTGAACAACAGCAGTACCAGGGCCGACAGGAACAGCACGCGGTAATGGCTGCCGCCGACTTCCGACTCGGGCATCTCCACCGCCACGTTGGCCGCCAGGGTGCGCAGGCCTTCGAACAGGTTCATTTCCATGACCGGCGTGTTGCCGGTGGCCATCAGCACGATCATCGTCTCGCCCACCGCACGGCCCATGCCGATCATCAATGCCGAGAAGACACCCGGGCTGGCGGTGAGAATGACCACGCGGGTCATGGTCTGCCACGGTGTCGCACCGAGGGCCAGCGAGCCCAGGGTCAAGCCACGCGGCACGCTGAACACAGCGTCTTCGGCGATGGAGTAAATGTTCGGAATGACCGCGAAGCCCATCGCCAGGCCAACCACCAAGGCGTTGCGCTGGTCGTAGGTAATGCCCAGGTCATGGGAGATCCACATGCGCATGTCGCCGCCAAAGAACCAGGTTTCCATGTACGGGCTCATGTACAGCGAGAGCCAGCCGACGAAGAGGATCACCGGGATCAACAAGGCGCTTTCCCAGCCGTCCGGCACTCGCAGGCGAATGGATTCCGGCAGGCGGCTGAAAGCAAAACCGGCGACCAGGATGCCGATCGGCAGCAACATCAGCAGGCTGAAGATGCCCGGAAGATGCCCTTCGACGTACGGCGCCAGGAACAGGCCGGCGAAGAAACCGAGGATCACCGTCGGCATCGCTTCCATCAGCTCGATCACCGGCTTGACCTTGCGGCGCATGCCCGGAGCCATGAAATAGGCGGTGTAGATCGCTGCGGCAACCGCCAGCGGCGCCGCCAGCAGCATCGCGTAGAACGCCGCTTTCAGTGTGCCGAAGGTCAGCGGCGAAAGGCTCAGCTTGGGTTCGAAGTCGGTGTTGGCGGCGGTCGATTGCCAGACGTACTTGGGTTCGTCGTAGTTTTCGTACCAGACCTTGCTCCACAACGCGCTCCACGAAACTTCCGGGTGCGGGTTCTCAAGCGACAACGGTTGCAGCTTGCCGCCCTGCTCCACGATCAACCGGTTTGCACGCGGCGACATACCAAACAGGCCTTCGCCATCGACCACCTGGTCCACCAGCAAGGTGCGGTGGGCGGTGCTGTGGAACACGCCAAGCTTGCCGGCGGCGTCGAGGGCGACGAAGCCTTTGCGACGCTCTTCGGCGCTGATTTCAACGATCGGCGCAGAGCCCATCTGGAAGGTACGAATCTGTTTGAAACGCAGCTCGCCATCCGGATCGCGAGCCATGAACCACTGGGCCAAGCCACCTTTGGAGTCCCCAAAGATCAGCGAGATACCGCCCACCAGCTGAGCAGCGGCGGTGATCTGGGCTTCGGCGTTTTCCAGCAGTTTGTAGCGACCGTTGAGGCTCTTGTCCCGCAGGCTGAACACGTCGGCCTGGGCGCGACCGTTGATTACATACAGCCACTGCTGGCGCGGGTCGACGAAAATGTTCTTCACCGGCTCGGTCATCTGCGGCAGGTCGATACGCGTCTGCTCGCTGGTGATTTCACCGGTCATCATGTTTTCTTCGCTGGTGAGCGAAAGCACATAGAGTTGCGCGCCGCTGGAGCCAGCCAGCAGCAACGTCGAATCGGTGGCGTTGAGGCTGACATGTTCCAGGGCCGCGCCTTGCTCGTTCAACGCGATCGGCGCTTCACCGTAAGGGTATTCGATGGCGGGCGAAATGGTTTTCTTGCCGTCGGGATAGCTGACTTTATAAGTGTGGCGCACCACCAGGGCCTGGCCATTGGAAAGTCCGATCGCTACCAACGGGCTGCCGGGCTGGTCTTCGCCGATGGAGGTCACGCTGGCGCCGGCCGGAATCGGCAGGTCGACGCGGCGCAGTTCGGCACCGTTGTCGAGCTCGAAAAACAGCGCCTGGCCCTTGTCGGAAATCCGCATGGCCACTTGGTTCTGTTCTTCGATGGCGATCATCAAGGGTTTGCCGGCGTCTTGCATCCAGGCAGGCGTGATCGAGTCCTTGGCCGTGAGGTCCGCACCTTGGAACAGCGGGAGCACCACATAGGCCAGGAAGAAGAAAATCAGGGTAATTGCCGCTAGGACGGCGAGGCCGCCGACCAGCACGTACCAGCGAGTCAGGCGATCCTTGAGCGCGCGGATGCGGCGCTTGCGTTGCAGCTCAGGCGTATTGAAGTCAATGCGCTTGGGAGGGGAAGTCGTAGTCATTGTGGAGTTGGCCAGATCATTCATGCGCACACCCTAGCGATCCTGTATGACAGAAAGATGACAGTGAAGTGACGCAACAAATCCGCCGCCAACGGGACGCTGGCAGCGGACAGGAAAATTAGGCCGTGGGAGCGGTCTTCTCTCCCACAGCAAGCCCGGGCGTTGGCCCGGGCTCAGGTGTTACTGCTTGGCAACGTTGCCGCCTGCTTGCAGACCGAGGTCAGCCAGTGCCTTGGCGGCGACTTTGGCTGGAACCGGGATGTAGCCATCCTTGACCACGACTTCCTGACCTTGCTTGGACAGGATCAGCTTGACGAACTCGGCTTCCAGCGGGGCCAGAGGCTTGTTCGGTGCCTTGTTGACGTAAACGTAGAGGAAACGCGACAGCGGGTATTTGCCGTTCAGGGCGTTTTCTTCAGTGTCTTCGATGAACTCGCCGCCTTCTTTCTTGGCCAGGGCAACGGTTTTCACGCTGGCGGTCTTGTAGCCAATGCCCGAGTAGCCGATGCCGTTAAGCGAGCTGCTGATCGACTGCACAACCGAAGCCGAACCTGGTTGTTCGTTGACGTTTGGCTTGTAGTCGCCTTTGCACAGGGCTTCTTCCTTGAAGTAGCCGTAGGTGCCGGACACCGAGTTACGGCCGAACAGCTGGACTGGCTTGTTGGCAAGGTCGCCGGTCACGCCCAGGTCGCCCCAGGTCTTGACGTCAGCCTTGGCGCCGCAAAGGCGAGTCGAGGAGAAAATGGCATCGACTTGAGCCATGGTCAGGTGCTTGATCGGGTTGTCCTTGTGGACGAATACGGCCAGGGCGTCCACGGCCACCGGGATAGCGGTTGGCTTGTAGCCGTACTTGGTTTCGAAGGCTTGCAGTTCGTTGTCCTTCATCTTGCGGCTCATCGGGCCCAGGTTGGCGGTGCCTTCGGTGAGTGCGGGCGGCGCGGTGGAGGAACCGGCGGCCTGAATCTGGATGTTTACGTTCGGGTATTCTTTCTTGTAGTTCTCAGCCCACAAGGTCATCAGGTTGGCCAGGGTATCGGAGCCGACGCTGGACAAGTTGCCCGACACACCAGTGGTCTTGGTGTAGCTCGGGATCGCAGGGTCAACAGCAGCAACCGCGTTGGCAGTCGCAACGCCAGCAGCGACAACAGTCATTGCCGCCATCAAACGCTTCAGTTTCATGCCTTACTCCTAGCAGATAGGGTGTGTTAAGTCGGCCAAGTATCGGTAAGCCGTGTGAACACTCTATTGCTGAAATATGACAATTGGATGAAAGGCCAGTATTGAGATTGCCGGAGGGTTCTTGATGCCTTTGACTTTTTTCCCAGAACAACAGACCGATAGAAAAACCCTAAGCCTCAAGGTTGACAAATTAAGAAAAAAACATAACCTTGTCAACCACGAGAGGCACTCATGATCAACGAACGAATTCGCCGCGCCCGCGTCTTGAGGGGTATGTCGCTTGAAGCCTTGGCGCTTGAGCTAGGTGACATCACTAAGCAAGCACTCAGCAAATATGAGAAGGGGTTGGCTACCCCCGGCTCGGCTCGCCTGTTGAAAATCGCGAAAATATTGCAGATCAGTCCTGAATACTTCTTCCGGGCGGATTTGGTCCCGCTTGCTCCGCTGGAATTTCGCAAACTGGCGAAAATGCCCAAATACCGCCAGATACAGATTGAAGAACAGATGCGTGAACATCTTGAGCGCTACATCGCTTTGGAAGATTGCTTCGATCCGGCCACTATCCAAACACCTGCCACTCCACCACAAATGCTGACAGTTTCCTGCATAGACGAAGCAGAAGGGGCGGCTGAGGAATTGCGAAATTTCTGGGGGATTGGCAGCGACCCCATCTCCAACCTGACCGAGCAAATGGAAGAGCACAGCATCAAGGTCGTGATGCTGAATGGGCCAGGCGATTTCGACGGTGCCTGCGCTGCTAGCATTGATGGCCGCCATGTCTTAATCGCGCTGAACGCTGAACGTCCCGGTGAGCGAATACGTTTCACCGCCGCCCATGAGCTTGGCCATTGGGTTATGCGATTGCCAGAAGACATGTCCGAGCGGGACAAGGAAAATTGCTGCCACCGTTTCGCTGGGGCATTCCTATATCCAGCAAAAGGCGTCATCAACGATTTTGGTAGCCATCCTCGTTCCCGCGTCCATCCTCGTGAGCTTCTCATTGCCAAGCGTGACTATGGAATTTCTATGCAGGCAGCGCTACGCCGTCTTAAAGATCTTCATCTTTTGAGCGAAGGCGGCTACAAGTCTCTGACCATTCAGTTCAGTGCAAATGGATGGCGTAAAAACGAACCCGAGCCTATGCCATGCAAACCGCCGCAACGCTTCGAATCGTTAGTGTTTTGGGGGCTGGCCGAAGGGCTTATGACCAAATCCCGGGCAGCCGAATTGTTACAAAAACCAGTGAGTGTGCTTGACCCCAATTTTCTGGGCTCACTGGAGAGTGCATGAGTCTGGTCTACATCAGCGATACGAATATCTGGATCGATTTCAGAAATGCCGGGTTGCTGGAGCACATGTTCAAGTTGCCATTCACACTTTGCTGCACAGACTTCGTGCTACAAGAGCTTGAGGACTTTTCTCATGACGAGTTACTTGCCTTTGGGTTGATTGTCGAGTCCTTCGATGGTCCTGGGGTGGCTCGACTTTTCAATCTCAAGATCGAGCACAACAATAGCTCGCTGGCAGACGTATCTTGCTACCTACTCGCGCAAGATACGGGTAGACCACTTCTGACAGGAGATGGCAAGCTCAGGCGCCAAGCACAACGAGATGATCTTCAAGTATATGGAGCGCTGTGGCTGTTGGACTCAATGGTCATGACCGGGGTGATCTCTCCAGTGCTTGCTGCCAACGCACTGGAAAATATGCTAGGACACGGAGCGCGCCTCCCCGCTGCCGAATGCGACGCAAGGCTTTCGGCCTGGCGAAAGCCTTGAACTCAATCGACCTTAGCGACCCTTCTTCCAAAGATACCCACCGATCACCATCCCGATCCCGCAGATGATCGCCACGTAATACGCCGGCCCCATCGGGCTTTCTTTCAACAGCAGGGTCACGATCATCGGCGTCAACCCGCCGAAAATCGCGTAGGCCAGGTTGTAGGAGAACGACAGGCCGCTGAAGCGCACCACGGCCGGGAACGCGTTGACCATGACGTACGGCACCGCGCCGATAGTGCCCACCAGCAAGCCACTCAAGGCGTACAGCGGGAACAGCCACTCGGGATGGGTAAACAGGCTGTGGTAAAAGGTCCAGAACGTGATCAACAACAAACCGCTGCCGAAAACGAATACCCGGCCAGCGCCAAAGCGGTCGGCCAGTACACCGGCACCAATGCAACCCAGGCTCAGGAATACGATCGCCAGGCTGTTGGCCTGCAATGCCGTCGTCGGGCTGAAGTGATACACGGTCTGCAGCACCGTCGGCGTCATCAGGATGACGACGATGACACCGGCTGACAGCAGCCAGGTCAGCAGCATCGAGATGGCGATTGCGCCGCGATGGTCGCGCAGCACGGCTCGCAGCGGTACTTCTTCGGCCAGGGCCTTGCGCAGTTGCAGCTCGGCGAACACCGGGGTTTCGTGCAGCCAGCGACGCAGATACACCGAGAACAAGCCGAACACGCCGCCCAGCAGGAACGGGATCCGCCAGGCATAATCCGCTACTTCCACCGGCGTATAAATGCTGTTGATGGCGGTAGCGACTAACGAACCCAACAGAATCCCCGCCGTCAGGCCGCAGGTCAGGGTGCCGCAGGCGTAGCCGATGTGGCGCGCCGGGACGTGTTCGGAAACGAAGACCCAGGCCCCCGGTACTTCGCCGCCAATCGCAGCGCCCTGAATCACCCGCATCAGCAACAAGAGGATCGGCGCCCACATGCCGATCTGCGCATATGTCGGCAGCAAGCCCATGATCAAGGTCGGCACCGCCATCATGAAAATACTCAGGGTGAACATTTTCTTGCGACCCAGCAGGTCACCGAAGTGGGCCATGACGATCCCGCCCAGCGGCCGGGCCAGATAACCGGCGGCAAAGATGCCAAACGTTTGCATCAGGCGCAGCCATTCGGGCATCTCGGCGGGAAAGAACAGCTTGCCGACCACAGTGGCGAAGAACACGAAAATGATGAAATCGTAAAACTCCAGCGCACCGCCCAAGGCAGAAAGCGACAAGGTCTTGTAGTCATTACGGGTCAGCGGACGGGCGGGTTGTGCGGACGTCGCCGTGCTCGAAGGCGCAGTGGTCATGGCAAGGGCTTCTCTTATAGTCGGTTCTGCGGCCCCGACAACGCGCAATGGGAGCCTGGGCAGGTCCGGCACGATAGCAAATTGTTCGAAAAAGCACATAGAGGTGCGTAATAGACAGTCGAAATCAGAACCCAGTGGTCGTCTCGACGTCTATCGCCCGATATACTCGCAACCTTGCGACACTCTGTAAGGGGTTGCTGTGCGAAAACGTCGTTGGTGATGTAGTCAAATCAGCCGGTTTCGCAGAGTTTCCCTTTGGCACGCCTTTACGAAAAACGTGACGAACGTGGCATGTTCGGGCTGAATCGTTTTTTTCAAAGACGGCTATTCACCTGAAAGACAAGACAGAGTTACGGGTCAGAGGCCCCCCGGCATGATAGAGCTCGAACAAGAAGATCCAATTCCGCAAGGCGACCTGGCCCTGCAAATCACCGCGCTTCCTCGCGACACCAACGGCTTTGGCGATATTTTTGGCGGCTGGCTGGTGTCCCAGATGGACCTCGCCGGCACCGCGATGGCCAGCAAGGTGGCCGGCGGACGCGTGGCGACGGTGGCTATCGATCGCATGGCATTCCTGGTGCCGGTGGCCGTCGGCGCGCAGTTGTCGTTCTATACCCAGGCCCTGGAAATCGGTCGCAGCTCGATCCAGATGATGGTTGAAGTCTGGAGCGATGACCCGCTGTCCAGTGAATGGCGCAAGGTCACCGAAGCGGTGTTTGTATTTGTCGCCATCGATGGCAGTGGTCGCACCCGCTCGGTTCCGCCACGCGCCCGTTAAACACGGCGACCGTTTTGCGGTCCATTGCAGTTCATGTTCCTGAACGAGATTTGCAAGATGCCTACGCCTAACGTCGAAGCCGTCAAACTGGATGAACTGAACGGTTGGCGCATCCGCCACGGTCAGGCCGAGTTGCTGGTGGCCCAGCAAGGCGCGCATGTCCTCAGCTATCAAGTGGACGGCCAGCCGCCGCTGATCTGGCTCAACGACCAGGCCACGTTCAAGACCGGTAAGAGCATCCGCGCCGGCGTGCCGGTGTGCTGGCCATGGTTCGGCAACCTGACACGCAACCCCGACAGCGTCCAGGCGATGCGCGTCAACAACGAACCGGCCACGGCCCACGGCTTGGTGCGAGCGATGGATTGGGAACTCAAGGGCATCGAGGCCGAGGGCGAAAGCCTGAAGATCGAATTCGTCTTGCCCTACCCCGAGAACGGCCTGTCCGGATGGCCCCATCACGTCGACCTGACGTTGACCATAGTGATGGACGAGCAACTGCACATCCGTCTCACCAGCCACAACCGTGGTAGCGAAACCGTCAGCCTCAGCCAGGCGCTGCACAGTTATTTCGCTGTCAGCGATGTGCGCAATGTGCATGTCGACGGTGTGGATGGCTTGAGCTACATCGAGACCCTGGACGATTGGAAGATCCACACCCAGGCCGGCGACCTGCATTTTGCCGGCGAAACCGACCGGATCTATCTCGATACTCCGCCGACGCTGAGCATCGTTGACCCGCACTGGCAGCGACGCATCGAACTGACCAGCAGCGGCTCACGCTCGGCGGTGATCTGGAACCCCTGGACCGAAAGGGCCAAGGCCTTCAGCGACATGGCCGACGATGGCTGGCAGCGCATGCTGTGCATCGAGACCGCAAACGTGATGGACGATGTAGTGACACTGTTGCCGGATGCCAGCCATACCCTTGGCGTAAGCATCCGCAGCAAGCAGTTCTAAACAAGGCCAATTCATGTAGGAGCGAGCCTACTCGCTCCTACAGTGAGCGTATTACAGACCTACAGATCCGCCTCCTGCACCACCCTCACCTTTTGCGCCTCCATCGCATAGGCCGCGCTCGCCAAGTCGTTATCGACTTTTTCGATTTTCAGCGTGCCGGTCACCCAAAGCGGTGTGTAGATATCGTCCAGCTTGACACCCTTGGGATAGCGCACCAGCACCAATTGATTGGGCGGCGGTGGCGGGACGTGGATGCAGGCACCTGGATAAGGCACGAGGAAAAACAACGTGCTCCGGCCCTTGGCGTCAGTTTCCAAAGGAACCGGATAACCGCCCAGGCGGATGTGCTTGTCGTTCATCGACGCCACGGTCTTGGTCGAATACATCACCGCCGGCAAGCCTTTGCTCTGCTTCAGGCCGCCCTTTTCGGTGAAGATGCCGCTGGCTTCGGGGGAGTTGTGGTCGATCTCAGGCATGGCCTCGAGGGCTTTCTGGTCGGACTTTGGCATCAGTTCGAGCCAGTCGGTTTCCGGCAGCTCGGCGGCATGGGCCAGGCCACTGCCCAGCAGAAGAAGGGTCAACACTAAACGGCGCATGAAAGGGCTCGGCAATGAGTGAGGAATGAAACGCCGGGCAGTTTAGCCCTCTCCGTGTGCCGCGCAGAGAGGGCTTCATCAGGTTTGATCAGTTTCTTTTGATCAAGCCGTAGATCACCAGCAGCACGATCGCACCCACCAGGGCGCCGATGAAGCCTGCGCCTTCCCCGGCCTGATAGATGCCCAGGGCCTGGCCGCCGTAAGTGGCTGCCAACGAACCGCCGATACCGAGCAGGATGGTCATGATCCAGCCCATGCTGTCATCGCCCGGTTTGAGGAAGCGCGCCAGCAGGCCGACGATCAAGCCGATTAAGATGGTTCCGATGATTCCCATGGCATTTCCCTCTGGTTGAATTGCTATGCCAAAGCCTAGTCAGACTTTGGCACCTTGCCATGAGAGAAGCCGGCCGACGAATGGTTCAACGAATGTTCGGATTATTGCTCGGCGATCAGGGTCTCGACCTTGATGATCTGCTGGGCCAGCGTGGCCCTGTCGGCGCAACGCAGGTTGGCGTGACCGACCTTGCGGCCCACTTTGAACGCCTTGCCATAGTGATGCAGATGGCAGTCGGCAATCGCCAGGACTTTTTCGGTATCCGGCACTTTGCCGATGAAGTTCAGCATTGCGCTTTCACCGACCTTGGCCGTCGACCCCAGTGGCAGCCCGGCCACCGCCCGCAGGTGGTTTTCGAACTGGCTGCACTCGGCGCCCTCAGTGGTCCAATGTCCGGAGTTATGCACGCGCGGGGCGATTTCGTTGGCCTTGAGGCCACCGTCCACTTCGAAGAACTCGAACGCCATGACGCCAACATAGTCGAGCTGCTTGAGCACTCGGCTGGAGTAATCTTCGGCCAAGGCTTGCAGCGGATGGTCGGTGCTGGCGACAGACAGCTTGAGAATTCCGTCCTTGTGGGTGTTGTGCACCAGCGGGTAGAAGCGCAGTTCACCGTCACGGGCACGCACGGCAATCAGCGAGACTTCACCGGTGAAGGGTACGAAGCCTTCCAGCAGGCAGCCGACGCTGCCCAGCTCGGCAAAGGTGCCGGCAACGTCTTCGGGGTTGCGCAAGACTTTCTGGCCCTTGCCGTCGTAACCGAGAGTACGGGTCTTGAGCACGGCCGGCAGGCCAATGGACGCGACCGCGGCGTCCAGGTCAGCCTGGGACTGAATGTCAGCGAAAGCCGGTGTCGGAATGCCCAAGTCTTTGAACATGTTCTTTTCGAACCAGCGATCGCGGGCGATGCGCAGGGCTTCGGCGCTCGGGTAGACCGGGACGAACTGGGACAGGAAGGCAACGGTCTCGGCCGGGACACTTTCGAACTCGAAGGTCACCAGGTCGACTTCATCAGCCAATTGGCGCAGGTGATCCTGATCGCCATAGTCGGCCCGAAGGTGTTCGCCCAGCGCGGCGGCACAGGCGTCCGGCGCCGGATCCAGGAAAGCGAAGTTCATTCCCAGCGGCGTACCCGCCAGGGCCAACATGCGACCCAACTGGCCGCCACCGATTACACCGATCTTCATTCGTCAACAACCTCAGGCAATGCGTGGGTCCGGATTGTCCAGGACGCTGTCTGTCTGCTCAGCGCGGAATTTTTTCAGCACGGTATGAAACTGCGGATGCTTGGCCCCCAGGATACTCGCCGACAACAGCGCCGCGTTGATCGCGCCGGCCTTGCCGATGGCCAGGGTGGCAACCGGGATGCCAGCCGGCATCTGCACGATCGACAGCAGCGAATCGACACCCGAGAGCATCGACGACTGCACCGGCACGCCCAACACCGGCAGGTGCGTCTTGGCCGCACACATGCCTGGCAGATGGGCCGCGCCACCGGCTCCGGCGATGATCACCTCGATGCCACGGGACTCGGCCTCTTCGGCGTACTGGAACAGCAGGTCCGGGGTGCGGTGGGCGGACACCACTTTCACCTCGTAAGGGATGCCGAGCTTTTCCAGCATATCGGCGGTGTGGCTAAGGGTGGACCAATCGGACTTGGAGCCCATGATCACGCCAACCAGTGCACTCATCGTCGTGCCTCTTCTCTCTGGGCGCCCGCAGGCGCGTCAAAAAACAACAAGCCACGCGGGAAAACCAGCGTGGCTTGTTGTACGAATTATGGCCGATCTGGACCGGCCAAAGGCCGCGCAGTATACCGCAATGAAGCAGATAAACAGCCCCTGCCGCGACCATCTGTCATTTGCGGTTAAACGGCGGTTTTATTGACCCTGAGGTCAATGGAGAACCCTTGTGGGAGTGCTTGATTCAAGAGCCGGTCCCGCCTTGCGCAACCCCGCCCTCGAGCTTGCGCCACAACAACCGTACATTGGCCTTGCGCACCAGAGCGCAGCGGTACAGGCGGATCTCGAGCGGCACATGCCATTGTGGTCCGCCGCAGATCACCAATTCCCCACGCTCCAGCTCGGCGCGTACGCTGAGCCGCGGCACCCAGGCGATGCCCAGCCCTTCCAGGGCCATGCTTTTCAAACTGTCGGCCATGGCCGTCTCATAGACCGTGGTGAAGCGCAACGCGCGCTGGCGCAACAACTGATTCACCGAACGTCCCAGGAATGCCCCGGCGCTGTAGGCCAGCAAGGGCACGCTGGCCTCGCCCTCCAAGTCAAATAAGGGCTTGCGGTCAGCGTCGGCCGCACAGACTGGGAGCATTTCGGTCTGGCCCAGGTGCAAGGATGGAAAGATCTCCGGGTCCATTTGCATCGCCGAATCCGGGTCGTAGAAAGCCAGCATCAGGTCACAACCGCCCTCGCGCAACGCATGCACGGCATCGCCGACGTTGGTCGCCACGAGCCGCGTGGCGATGTTCATGCCTTCGTTGCGCAATTGCGCGATCCAGCGCGGAAAGAAACCCAGCGCCAGGGAATGGGCCGCCGCCACTTGGATGACCTCACCCTGCCCGCCTTCCAGATGATGCAGATGCCGCAACACTTCGCCCAATTGCTCGACCACGGTCCGCGCCGTCACCAGGAACAGCTGTCCCGCCGCAGTCAGTTCGATCGGCGTACGGGAGCGGTTGACCAGCGTCAGCCCCAGCGCCGCCTCCAGGCTGCGGATCCGCCGACTGAAAGCCGGTTGCGTGACAAAGCGCCGCTCGGCCGCCTGGGAAAAACTGCGAGTCGCGGCCAAGGCACTGAAGTCCTCAAGCCATTTGCTTTCAAGATTCATCTTCGTCCTCCGAAGGACGCACCAAAACAGGTCACACGTTCGCCGAGTCGTCGACGTCACACGCGCATTATGCCGAATACGCATAGGCCAGTGTTTAACAGCATTGGCCCAAATTTTTCTGAAAGCCTAGGATTCACAGCGTTCCGGCACAGACCGGGTCCTTATTGAGATGATTTCCATCATGTCCTCCGCTGCATCATTCCGCACAGAAAAAGACCTGCTTGGCGTACTCGAAGTACCGGCGCAAGCGTATTACGGCATCCAGACCCTGCGAGCTATCAACAACTTTCGTCTCTCCGGTGTCCCGATCTCGCATTACCCCAAGCTGGTGGTCGGTCTGGCAATGGTCAAGCAAGCCGCCGCTGACGCCAACCGTGAGCTGGGCCAACTCAGCGAAGCCAAGCACGCCGCGATCAGCGAAGCCTGCGCACGGTTGATCCGCGGCGATTTCCACGAAGAATTCGTGGTGGACATGATCCAGGGCGGCGCTGGCACGTCGACAAACATGAATGCCAACGAAGTCATCGCCAATATCGCGCTGGAGGCCATGGGTCACCAGAAAGGCGAGTACCAGTACCTGCATCCCAACAACGACGTGAACATGGCGCAGTCCACCAACGACGCCTACCCGACCGCGATCCGCCTGGGTCTGCTGCTGGGTCATGACGCGCTGCTGGCCAGTCTCGACAGCCTGATCCAGGCGTTCGCCGCCAAGGGCCAGGAATTCAGCCACGTCCTGAAAATGGGCCGCACCCAATTGCAAGACGCCGTGCCAATGACCCTCGGCCAGGAATTCCGCGCCTTCGCCACCACCCTGGGCGAAGACCTGGCACGCCTGAAAACCCTGGCGCCTGAACTGCTCACCGAAGTAAACCTGGGCGGCACCGCCATCGGCACAGGCATCAACGCCGACCCACGCTACCAGGCGCTGGCCGTCCAACGCCTGGCAACCATCAGTGGCCAGCCGCTGGTCCCGGCCGCCGACCTGATCGAAGCCACCTCTGACATGGGCGCCTTCGTGCTGTTCTCCGGCATGCTCAAGCGCACCGCGGTGAAACTGTCGAAGATCTGCAACGATCTGCGCCTGTTGTCCAGCGGCCCACGCACCGGCATCAACGAAATCAACCTGCCGGCCCGCCAGCCAGGCAGTTCGATCATGCCTGGCAAGGTCAACCCGGTGATCCCCGAAGCGGTCAACCAGGTCGCGTTCCAGATCATCGGCAACGACCTCGCGCTGACCATGGCGGCCGAAGGCGGCCAACTGCAACTGAACGTGATGGAACCGCTGATCGCTTTCAAGATCTTCGACTCGATCCGCCTGCTGCAACGGGCCATGGACATGCTGCGCGAGCACTGCATCGTCGGTATTACCGCCAACGAAGCGCGTTGCCGTGAACTGGTCGAGCACTCGATCGGCCTGGTCACCGCCCTGAACCCGTACATCGGCTATGAAAATGCCACTCGCATCGCCCGTGTTGCCCTGGAAAGCGGCCGTGGCGTGCTGGAACTGGTGCGCGAAGAAGGTTTGCTCGACGACGCCATGCTCGACGACATCCTGCGCCCGGAAAATATGATTGCTCCGCGTCTGGTCCCGCTGAAGGCTTGATCGACGCGACCACTGCTCACCAGGTCGAGGGACTAGACACCTCTCACCTTTTGAGGGCTTGGGGACTCGTTCTCCAAGCCCTTTTTTTTAACAAATGACTGCAAGCAAGACAGAACCTGTAGGACCGAGCCGGCTCGTGATAAACGACGACACGCTGCCGTTGTAACCCGCGTCGCCCGCCATCGCGAGCTGGCTCGTTCCCGCAAGAACCTGACCGATAGGCCAGGAGCTACAAAGGTCCGTTTCGTCGCACGCACCACAACTGTGCAGACGGGCGTCGCACTGATAGGTATAGTGCCGCCCCTCTTCGCATGAGTGGTCGTCGTCAACGAGGCCTCATCAACATGCGAAAACCGAACTAATAACAAACCCGCGAAGTGGACCGGGACGAAACATCGCCTGACCTGTCGAGCCGTCTGCGGGCCGATGTAACACGATGTTTCCAAATGGCCATCATTTCTTAAACAAAAAACAGCGAGGAATACACATGCTCGAAGTCATCAACGACTTCCTCTCAGGGAAAGTGCTGATCGTGCTCATTGTCGGGCTCGGTGGCTACTTCACGATCCGCTCGCGTTTCGTCCAGTTCCGTCATTTCTTTCATATGTTTTCGGTGTTCCGAGACAGCCTGAAAAGCAGCACCGACCAGCTCAGTTCGTTCCAGGCCCTGATGCTCAGCCTGGCTGGCCGTGTCGGCGCGGGCAACATTGCCGGTGTCGGCATCGCCGTGACCCTCGGCGGGCCCGGTGCGGTGTTCTGGATGTGGGTGACCGCGCTGGTCGGCATGTCCAGCAGCTTCTTCGAATGCTCCCTCGGCCAGCTCTACAAGCGCTGCGACTCCGAAGGCCAGTACCGTGGCGGCCCGTCCTACTACATCCAGCACGGTCTGCAGAAACGCTGGCTGGGCATGATCATGGCGTTCCTGCTGCTGATCACCTTCGGCTTCGCCTTCAACGGCCTGCAAGCCCACGCCGTGACGCACTCGTTGAACAATGCCTTCGGCTTCGACACGACCTACACCGGCCTGGCCCTGGCTGCGTTGCTGGGCCTGGTATTCGTCGGCGGGATCAAGCGTATCGCCAAGGTTGCCGACCTGCTCGTACCGGTCAAGACCCTGGCGTATATCGCCGTGACCCTCTACGTGATCGTGCTGCAATTCGAACATGTACCGGGCATGCTGGCGACCATCGTCAAGAGCGCCTTCGGCCTGGACCAAGCCTTTGGCGGCCTGATCGGCAGCGCTATCATCATGGGCGTCAAGCGTGGCGTATTCGCCAACGAAGCTGGCCTGGGCAGCGCCCCTAACGTGGCAGCCGTCGCGTCGGTCGAACACCCGGTTGCCCAAGGTGTGGTCCAGGCGTTCAGCGTGTTCCTTGACACCTTCGTGATCTGCACCTGCACCGCGCTGCTGATCCTGCTGTCGGGTTTCTACACCCCGGGCTTCGAAGGTGACGGCATTGCCCTGACCCAGAACTCCCTGGCGGCCGTGGTCGGTGACTGGGGCCGAGTGTTCATCTCCGTAGCCTTGTCGTTGTTCGTGTTCACCTCGATCCTCTACAACTACTATCTGGGCGAGAACAACCTGCGCTTCATGCTCGGCGAAAACCGCAAGGCGCTGATGGCCTATCGAGCCTTGGTCCTGGGCCTTATTTTCTGGGGCGCCATCGAGAACCTCGGCACCGTGTTTGCGTTCGCCGACATCACCATGACCCTGCTGGCGTTCGTGAACCTGATCGCGCTGTTCCTGTTGTTCAAGGTCGGCATGCGCATCTTGCGTGACTACGACGATCAGCGTTCGGCTGGCATCAAGGTGCCGGTGTTCGACTCGAGCAAGTTCCCGGACCTGGACCTGGACCGCAAGGCTTGGCCTGCGACCCCTGCGGCGCCTGCCGTCGAATCTGGAAACGCTCCGGCAAGCCTGGCTGCAGCGCAACGCTGATCAACAGTCCGTTTGAAAAAAACCGGGCGCATCCCCTGCGCCCGGCGTGACACAACACAAGGTCGGCGTCATGCTCGGCCTTATGTTGTAGCAGCAAATGAAGCTGCTGTTTTCGTCCTCGGAGAACACCCATGAATGCCTCGACTTATCCTGCCGCCCAACACGTCATGGTGCTCTACACCGGTGGCACCATCGGCATGCAGGCCAGCGCCCACGGCCTGGCCCCGGCATCCGGCTTCGAAGCGCGGATGCGCGATTACCTGCACAGCCAGCCGGAACTGGTCGTCCCGCAGTGGCGCTTTCGGGAAATGTCGCCGCTGATCGACAGCGCCAACATGACCCCAGGCTACTGGCAGCAACTGCGCGAAGCGGTGGTCGATGCCGTGGATGTGCAAGGCTGCGACAGTGTCCTGATCCTGCACGGCACCGACACCCTGGCCTACAGCGCCGCCGCCATGAGCTTCCAGTTGTTGGGCTTGCACGCGCGAGTTTGCTTCACCGGTTCGATGTTGCCCGCCGGCGTGACTGACAGCGACGCCTGGGAAAACCTCGGTGGCGCGCTCGTCTCCCTCGGCCAGGGCCTGGCGCCGGGTGTGCATTTGTACTTCCACGGCGAACTGCTGGCGCCGACCCGTTGCGCTAAGGTGCGCAGCTTTGGACGGCATCCGTTCAAGCGCCTGGAACGCCAGGGCGGCGGCATCAAGGCCACCGCCTTGCCGACGCAGTTGAACTACAACCAACCGAAACAACTGGCCAATATCGCCGCGCTGCCGCTGTTCCCTGGTATCAGCGCCGAGATTGTCGAAGGCCTGCTGGGCAGCGGCATCCAAGGCTTGGTGCTGGAGTGCTACGGCAGCGGCACCGGCCCAAGCGACAACCCGGCCTTCCTCGCGAGCCTGGAGCGGGCGCGGGACAGCGGCGTGATAGTCGTGGCGGTCACTCAGTGCCATGAAGGTGGCGTTGAGCTGGACGTGTACGAAGCGGGTAGCCGCTTGCGTGGCGTTGGCGTGCTGTCCGGTGGCGGCATGACCCGCGAGGCGGCGTTCGGCAAGTTGCACGCGCTGATTGGCGCGGGGTTGCCAGTGGATGAGGTTCGGCGACTGGTTGAGCTGGATCTGTGTGGTGAGTTGATCTGACAGCTCGCAAGACCTGTGGGGCCCAGGCAGGCGCCCCACAGGCGTTTGCACACGACTACAGCGAGAGAAAAAAAGCCTTGGCGGCAGCGCTCCCGATGTTGGCTCGCCAGATCCTGTCGACGGCCTGGCCGGACTGTTGCTGAGCCCGCTGGAAATCAAGACCTCGCCCGCGCTGCGCGAAGGTTTTCAGATGCGCCTTGGAAAAATCCTGCGCGGCGGCGTCCTTTTTCAGATAGTGGAAGTGCGCGTACCACAGCACCCGGTTTTCATGCGTGTCGCGAATCTCATACTCCTGTAGAAAATCGGCACCTTTGCCTCCTGAAATATCCTTGCGATCGCCGATTCTGCGGATAGTGATCTCTTGTTCCTCCAACAAGTACTCCACCGCACCTACGTCTGGAAGTTTCGACTTGACCATCCTGATACGCGTGGCTCGTCCCAACCGGCTAAGTCGCTCGGCGGCAGCCCTCAGTGCATTGATCAACGCCCACGGGGCCTGATCGCCAAGGGACGCGGTCAACTGCGCAATCTCCTCGGCACAGAGATTGAACTCGGTCGACTTGCCCACGATCAGGTCTTCCACATCGATGGGAGGACGCTCGCTCTCGGCCAACCATCGCGCATCGCCAACCCGCTGGCTGAGCGTGGCCAACAAATCGCGGCCCTTTTTCTCCAGGCTCTTGAGCTTTTTGGCGGCACGCGTGCTCAACCCTCCTGCACCGCCCAGCAAGCGCGGGCCATACCCCAATTTCCAGTGGCCCTGCGCGTCATGCTCAAGCCAGGGGCCGGTTCGCGCCGGATGGGCAGGGTCGATGATTACCACCCCGTCAAGCCTGCGGGATACGCGGTACCAATCGCCCTCGACGAGGGCGAACCACAATGAGCCTCGTTGGTAGAGCCCGTTGTATTCACCGGAAGTCACCAGTCCTTGCATAGTGGTTGGCGCCGACAGCTTGAAGGTATCGAGCGTGACCAGCTCTTGCGCTGAAAATCTGGCACGTGGGCTCGACCATCCATAGACCAGCCTCGCTTTCGCGCCGAATGGACTCGCGGAAACGGACGTTACCGGGGCCTTGGTGATCGTATTATCGAGCGGGACAGGACGAATACCCGGCTCATCGTCGACGATAGGCAGCTCATCGAGGCGGGATATGCCCCTCAAACGCGAGCCCCCATGCACCAGGACCAATGCCAGGCTCATCAACACACCGGCCATCGCCTCCCAGCGGTTTTCGGCACGCTCGCTTTCCGCCAGTTCATGGAGGCTGGCCGTGAGCTGGACCAGTAGACCGATCATCATCACCGGACCGTCAAACAGCGGCAACAGCAGGTTGAACGCCACCCACGCGAACTGCTTGAAGCTGTCCCAACGGGCCTGAGAATCGGCGACGGAAGCCCGCCTGGCCTGGTCAATCAGCGCCTGGGCACACGCCTGGTACAGCGCGCCGGCAATATCGCCCTGCAGCGCCTCGCTGGCGAGCAAGGCGGGGCCAGGCGTCGGGAGGATGTCGAAATCGGAGACAACCAGCCGGCCTATGTGCGGCTCTTGAAAGCCGCCATTGGCGTAGACCCGGCGCGCAGAGGGCGCCAGTCCGGCGAGAACGCTTTGCTGCAATGCCCCGGGGGTTTTGATGGCGGTGAAGAGTGCCGCACACGAGGCGAACTCGATCAAGGGTGTGGGCGAGGCAGGCCGATAAAGGACTTGGGGCCCCTGATTGATGTCCTTCGGGCCGATCACAAACACGTTGCTGACCCTGTTGGGCGTCGCGTCAGCGTGAGGCAGGAACGCCAGTGGCCTGATCACCGACTCATGCCCGGCATCCGTCGCCGACCGCGACACCGCGATCACATGGCGATAAGCGAGGTCCGTCAGGCTCTTTTTGATTTTCAGTTCCAGTGCCAGCAGCGGCAACAAAATGCCCAGACTGTCGCTGAAGTGTTTCTGCCTGCGGGCCCGCTCCAGGGGGTCGTCCAATAACCGACGTTGCAGCATCTGCGGATAGTTCTTGCCGATATCGGCCCGCGAGGTCAGGTTCCGCAGATAGTCATAGGTCATCCAGGCCGGTGGCTCGCCGCCCTGGTAGGTGATCGTCGAGAGGACGTGGGGAAAGGCACCGAGGTTTTTTATCGCCAGTTGGGCAAACGCTTGGGTTTCCCGTTCATAGGTGGGCGGTGGAAAAGGCGGATCAGATATCTCGAACGATGAATTGCTCAACCGAGACAACGTCACCTCGATATCGCTCACGCGGATATTCGTGCGCGTGCGGTCATCCTCGAGCATTTTCTCCTTCAGCGCCTGCTCGGCAAACTCGAGGATCTTTGGAATACCGGTCATGAATGACTGGTTCTTTCGATGCAGGTTCGCCAGCGATGACAACAGACGGCTGTAGGCACTGCGATCAACCAACGAAGCATTCTGGAGCCATGCGGGGAGCCTGTCCCACAAGGCCGACAGCCTGGACTCATGCCCTGAGCGAAATGCCCCGAGCAAAAGACTCGGGCTGGAGATCTGCGCCAAGCGGCGCTCGAGGCTGGCCGAATCGGCGAAGTCGGCAGGCTTGATCGCCGCCATGAGCTGCAACTGACGCTCCAGGAGGCAAAGGGTCAAGGCGTCGAAAATGTCGTGTTCGGGCGTGTAGTTTCTCAACTTTGAATGGCGTGCCGAGGGCGAACCGAACCAGGACGTTTCCAGGGCCGACACCGAACTGAACCGCTCAATCCCGCCCGACAGGGAGTACAACAAGGCGATTGCTCGCTCACCTGGATGACGGGTCATCGATATCACCAGAACATCATCCGGACGAGGGTTGTTGCTGTCGCCATCGTAGACAAATGTGATGCGCGCCTGGGTGGCGGCATGTCCCAGGCCCCGTTGTCGCTGTGTATTGTCCGGATAATCGAGGACAGCCTGAACGGTCGCCAGCTCTTCGCCGACAAGCCCCGACGCGGCCTGTCGCAACTGAGCGCGGAACAGGTCGGACAGCCTGCGCCAGACGCTGGTAACGCCGGAGCTCCAGAACGCAACCAGGCGTTGTTGATAGCACTCCAACAACAACGGTGCCCATTCATCGATCATTTGTTGGATGTCGTCCAGCGCTACGCTTTCCTTCCCGGGGCTTTCCGCGCCGGCGGATTTCGCCAGGAAACTTGCTTGGCTGAACGTCCGGGCGGCCGCGCCGCGACATCGCTCCAACAACAAATCCGTCAGCCCATGGGCGTTGTAGCCGATGAAGCGTTGCTGGCCCTCTTCCACGCGCCATTGCGGCTCAAGAATGACCGCGCTGGCGGCGCTGATACCCAAGGTGGGGTAGCGCTCATCGAAAATTTCCTGGAGCGTAAACCGCGCGGCCTCCATCAGGGTTGGGCGCGATGAGAACAGCAGGTGCACACTCAAGGCCAATGAAGCGAGTGTTTCATCATCTTGCAGGGGACGTCGCGGACCTGGATCCGAAGGCGCAGCGTTGGAAGTCGGCATGGCTATTTCCATATAGTCAGGTGAATGGAAGGCCGTCGGCAGCCAACAAAAGCAGGCACCGCGACCCATCACCTGCAAGCGTAAGCGGCCCTTGAGCACAGTGTGCGGTACCCGGTTATCGCTTTTACCGGCATGCAACTTGCTCCGTTTCCAACTTCCCCAAGCTGGAAACGGACATGCTGCATTCCCACCTCACCACGCTCAACGCTGTCTCCCTGGTGCTCAACGCCTTCAAGAACGAAGGCTTGCCCAGCGATGCATTGTTGGCCGGCAGTGGTATCAGCGCCGCGGACCTGAGCCGGGCCGATACGCGCATCACCACCAACCAGGAGATGCAGGTGTGCGCCAACGCCGTGGCTTACAAGCGCGACATCGGCCTGGAACTGGGCCTCAACATGCACGTTTCGTCTTACGGCATGCTCGGATACGCCCTGCTCACCAGCGCCACCTTAGGTGACGCTTTGCGCTTGGCGCTGCGTTACCCAGCGCTACTGGGAACACTGTTTGAGCTGGCATTGGAAGACGACGGCCAACATATCTGGCTCAGCGCCAGTGACTATCGGGAAAACCCGGCCCTGGCGGTATTCAATGCCGAGTTCTGCATGGTCTCGCTGAAGGTGATCTGCAACGACCTGCTCGGCCACGCGCTGCCCTTGCGTGCCGCGCGGTTCGAGCATCCGGCACCGGACTATCACACACGCTACGGCGCGCTATTCGATTGCCCGGTGCGCTTTGACAGCATCGACAACGCCTTCGCTTTCGATCGCCTTTGGCTGGAGCAACCCTTGCCTTTGGCCGACCCGATCACTCATCACGCCATGGCCGAACGCTGCCGGCGGCAGAACACCGAATTCACCGGACGCCAGGCCTGGCTGAGCCGGATCCGCCAACGGCTCGCCGCGCAACTGGACGCCGCGCCGGGCCTGGAAGGCTTGGCCGAACACATGAACTGCTCGGCGCGCACCCTGCGCCGACATCTCAAGGAGCTGGGTTGCAGCTATCAGGAACTGCTCGATGAACTGCGCTTCGAGCGAGCCAAGCAGATGCTCTGCGAAGATCAGTTGCCGATCTATCGGATCGCCGAACTGCTCGGCTTCAGCGAAACCGCCAGCTTCCGCCATGCGTTCGTGCGCTGGAGCGGCGTGGCGCCGAGTCAGTTCAGGCCGTGATCCGCGTTGGTTTCAACACGATCCCCGTGGCGAGGGAGCTTGCTCCCGCTGGGCTGCGGAGCGGCCCTGATATCTTGCGGTCGCTGCGCAACCGAGCGGGAGCAAGCTCCCTCGCCACGGGTTGTGAGGCGCTTCTGAAGGATTGCTCAGCCCCCATCCGCCAAGCCACGCATCCTTGCGCCTTTGCCTACAACAACGCCAGAAACCGCCGGCTTGTGCGCCTTGCCCTCAACCCCTATCGTCTCCTCGTCGCTGATATCAGCGAACGGCTTGACGGCCAACCCCGTCAGTAATTGCTGAAATACTTTAAGCATCAGCATTCTTTTTGAGGGGGTGCAAAAAAAGTTGATATCAAGGATTTAGAAGTGGGGAAAGTTACACGGCGCAAATATGAGGAATGGCGGGCTTATGCCAGTGCGGCCCGCACAGCTTCCAACGAGCTATTGACGTTGCTAGCACACGAACCAGCAGATCCCGAACGAGCGTCTGGTGTTGATTTTGCACTGGTGCGCTTCGGCAACATCGATGCTGATGCACTTGAACAATTTAACCGATGGGAATCAGACCATGGTTTCCCCTGGCATGACTCTCCAAGGGTCATCAAAAGCAATGCCCGACATCTTGACCTTGCGCTGTGGTACGGGAATTTACTGTGCGGTCTATGCTTCGCCACGCCCAGCGGCAAACGCACCGTTGTGCGGATCAAACTACTGGAAGGCCATCCCAAGCGGGAGGGTGGTTCACACCCTTTGAAGAGAAGAGTCATCGAGCTTTGCGTGCTTGCCGTTACTCAGTATTGCAAGATCATTGGTGCGGAACTCATTGAAATAGATAGTCCGTTGCCCGGTGCAGTCCCCATATACGTCGAAAATGAATTCCAGATGATAAACGGTGCCCTTGTATTGACTCTCGATGAGTAATAGCATCGTTTCAGAGGTGATCAAAAAATGAGCAAGTTGAAAGCAACCCAACGCGGGAAGGCCGGTAAGCATAAAGGGCAAGACAACCTTGGCTGCTTGTACGTACGCGGCTTGCGCAAAGCTCGTGTCACAAGCTCAATGGATTTGCGGATACTCGACCGCATCCGTCGAGGGTCCTCCGATGAGCCAGATGGTGCACTCGCAGGCTCGCGCTCGGTCAAGCTTTCTGCCAGCGCGTAAACCACGACAGAGTAAGGATTAGGCGGCCCATCGGCCGCTTTCTTGTTTAACGGCTGACGACAAAAAAAGAAGCTGGCTTTCAAGCTGGAAGGCTTGCTGCAGCACCTCTTCGCGACCCCATCGTTATATGCCCTTGGACAGCCCTGGTCCGCAACGCCCCGAACCAGCGCACGCCCGCGCCAACAAGGGGCGATTTACGGTCAAATATTTTGGCCGTTTCGATCCCCTTTTGGCCTCTCCTGCCGTTCTCCGAAACGCTGCGCGCCGCAAGACTGTGTTTCAGCGAATCAGCCCTGCGGAGAACAAAAATGCTGACGATCTATTCCGACGATCACCACCTGCACCACGGACGCTGCGAGTTGATGGATGGGCAATTGATGCCCTGCTTCGAAATGCCCTCCCGGGCCGACCATGTGCTGGACCGGGTCAAGACCCAAGGCCTGGGTCCGGTCAGAGCACCCGAGGATTTTGGCCTGGGGCCAATCCAGCGCATCCATACCCCGGCGTACCTGGAATTTTTCCAAGGCGCCTGGGACCGCTGGACCGAATTCAACCGCGACGGTGACTTGCTGCCCTACACCTGGCCGGCCCGTACCCTGCGCCCCGTCATCCCGACCAGCCTGCACGGCCAGCTCGGTTATTACAGCTTCGACGGCGGCGCGCCGATCACCGCCGGGACTTGGCAGGCGGCGTACAGCGCAGCCCAGGTCGCCCTCACCGCCCAGGCCGAGATCCAGCGGGGCGCGCCCAGCGCGTTCGCATTGTGCCGGCCGCCCGGACATCACGCCGCCAGCGAGTTGATGGGCGGTTATTGCTACCTCAACAACGCCGCCATCGCTGCCCAGGCGTTCCTTGACCAAGGCCACAAAAAAGTCGCGATCCTCGATGTCGACTACCACCACGGCAATGGCACGCAATCAATCTTCTACGAGCGCAGCGACGTACTGTTTGCCTCGATCCACGGCCATCCGGAAGCCGAGTTTCCGTTCTTCCTCGGCTATGCCGATGAGCGCGGCGAAGCCGCCGGCGAAGGTTTCAACTTCAACTATCCTTTGCCCGCAGGCTCCGGCTGGGACACGTGGAGCGACGCCCTTGAGCAAGCCTGCGGCGAACTCCAACGCTACGACGCCGATGTCATTGTCGTCTCCCTGGGCGTGGACACTTTCAAGGACGACCCGATTTCGCAATTCAAGCTCGACAGCCCGGACTACCTGGCGATGGGCAAGCGCATCGCGGCGCTTGGCAAGCCAACCCTGTTCGTGATGGAAGGGGGCTACGCGGTGGCAGAAATCGGCATCAACGCCGTGAACGTTCTCGAAGGTTTCCAAAGCGCCCAATGAGGAATAACAGTATGAACAGACTCAAGCGTTTGATGGCTCCAGCCCTGTGCGCCGCGCTGCTGAGCGGCGTGGCGCTGGCCGAGGAGCGCACCTTGCGCGTCTACAACTGGTTCGACTACATCACGCCCAAGGCCCTGGAGGATTTCAAGGCGCAGAACAGCCAGGTCAAGTTGGTCTATGACATCTTCGACACCAACGAGGCCCTGGAGGCCAAGCTGCTGACGGGCAACGCCGGCTATGACGTGGTGGTGCCGTCCAATGTGTTCCTGGCCAAGCAAATCGAAGCCGGGGTATTCCAGCCCCTGGACCGCAGCAAGCTGCCGAACTGGAACCACCTTGACCCCAAGCTGATGAAGCTGATCGAAGCCAACGACCCGGGCAACAAGTTCGCCGTGCCGTACATGTACGGCACGATCCTGATCGGCTTCAACCCGGACAAGGTCAAGGCCGCCCTGGGCGACAACGCGCCGGTGGACAGTTGGGACCTGATCTTCAAGGAAGAGAACATCAGCAAGCTCAAGCAGTGCGGCGTGGCGCTGCTCGATTCGCCGTCGGAGATCCTGCCCCTGGCCTTGCAGCACCTGGGCCTGGACCCCAACAGCAAGAAGCCGGCGGACTACGCCAAGGCCCAAGCGCTGATGATGAAAATCCGGCCCTACATCACCTATTTCCACTCGTCCAAATACATGGCGGATATCGCCAATGGCGACATCTGCGTGGCCGTCGGGTATTCCGGCAGCTTCTCCCAGGCCGCCAACCGCGCCAAGGAAGCCAAGAATGGCGTGACGGTGGACATGCGCCTGCCCAAGGAAGGCGCGCCGATCTGGTTCGACATGCTCGCCATCCCTAAAGGCGCAAAGAACCCAGGCGACGCTTACACCTTCATCAATTACTTGCTGCAACCGCAGGTGATCGCACCGGTGAGTGATTTTGTCGGTTATCCAAACCCGAACAAGGACGCCACCGAAATGGTTGACCCGGCGATCCGCGGCAACCCCAACTTGTACCCGACTGAAGCGGCCATGACCACGCTCTACACCCTGCAACCTTTACCCAGGGATGCCGAGCGTGCGCGCACGCGTGCCTGGACGCGGATTAAATCTGGCCAGTAAGGCGCGCTATACATAGTTACCACCTTCTGCGTCCCGTGCCTCTCTAGCATGAAAACCCCGAAGCGTTCGGCTTCGGGGTTTTCTTATATCTCGAGACCGGGACACTCAGATGACACTCGATTCTATCGACACAGACCCCATATCCGACGCAAGCATCAGGGCCGCCCTGCTCAACCAATTGCTTGCAGGCCCCAGCTATCCGGAAGTGGCCGCCGAACTTCTGCGCGACGCGCTCAAAGACCTCTATCCGTCTTTGGACCTGGACCCATACACAACCGTCCTCGGCACACCGGACTGGGACATCATCGACGGCGAAATCGTAGAGCTCCCCACCCGTTATCAATCGCTCAGTAATTTGCTGGCCGAGCGTGCGGACGCGAACCTGCCGACCTTGTTGATTGAAGGGCTGCACTTCCTGACCCAGCTACCTATCACCGTTCCCGAGGTGCATTTGCCGGTGCGCATCGACCAGATCGGACGCCTGATCAATGAGCTGGTGCCCGTCATGCCGACGGCCAGCCAGGAAAAACAACTGAACTACTGGAACGCTCCATTTGCCAACTACAGTGCGCGCTGGCAGGAACTGTCCGGCACGCTGCGCAAGCTCTGGAACGTCAAGCAGGTCGAAGGCTGGAGCGCCACCGAATGCGACATGGCCAGGCAGCTGTTTCTCCACCCGTCCTCAAAAGACCGCGAGGATAAGTTCGACAGCCACGCGTATCTGATCGACATCGATATCGTTGACGGCGAACGGGCAACCCGTGTGAATGAAAATTCGCTGGTGGTGCTGATCGGCCTGATTGACAACAAGGAAGTGATCCTGACCCACTCGTTGCTCAACGGCTACGAGCGGTTCGACTCGCGCCATGCGTTGGGGCAATCCCTTCCAACCCACCTGGGTGGCCTGAACCGCGGCATAAAAATACGGTGGCAGCTGTATGAGCCCAGCGGCAGCATTTTCGACAGCAAGGCCTGCGGGCTTGTCGCCATGCAGGTCAGGATCCTCGGCCTCTCCCACGTGGAGCTGTATAAGACCTTCACTGAAATCGAACCATCCACCAATGGCTTGACGACCGGCCCCGGAGAGCAATGGTTCCAACATCAGATACCCGAGTGGCTAAAGGAAGCATCCGAGGCCGACCAGATTCTGTTCGCCCAGTACATGAAAACCCTGTCAGCGCTAAGCAGTTCCCATGCCGGCAAAACCTATCTGGACGATATTCCCGCCATTAAGGAATATGCCTCGGCCGCCCTGAAAACCCAGATGCAACTCGATCATCGCGACGCTTCGATACCCGCCCCGGAAAACATCGAAATCGAAATAAAAAGCCCCGTTGTCTGGGGAACCTTTGTTGTTCCGTTCCAGTTGGACACGACCCGGTTCAATCTCGTCGATCTGGCCTTGCAAAACTTGATAGCACTTCCTTCGGGCAATAAGACCGTGAGCGCTCGCGACGGGACCGAATTACCCAAGTGGGTAACGGTGGATTACGTTGAAAAGCTCATCACTCAGGTCGATATCGGCCGGGTTTATCCGCAGTTGATCAAAACCAAACTGCTTGACGATCCGACGGAGTCGAGCCGTCGAGAAAAGTTGTTTACCGAACAGCTACGCGTACAACTGCCGCTGCTTGCGCTGGAAGGCAAGTTGCGGCGCCAGGGCAATATAGATGACCGCGGATGTCGTTATGTCGCGGCGCTGATGGAGCCTTTGGAAGCCGACCGCAAGGTTGACGGCCAAATCATTGTCCTGCGCAAACTGGCGTTCGTGCCCGAGCTGCAACTGGGTCTTTCCGAGGACATCGTTGCCAACATGTTCGTGATTGGCCCACAGGTATCGAGCGCCGGTCCTTGCCTGCTTTACCGCCCCTTGCTCGAACCGCAGCTGTGCCAGTTCCCCTCGTTCAGCAACCTGTTGTATGCCATCAAGCAAACCGCTTCCTTGCGCCAATCGGTGCTGGCATGGCTGCCCGACGGTGTGCGAGAAACCTACAGCCGATATGTTTTTCCTGGCGCCCTGCCCTCGCCTTGGGCCATCGTGGATTTCGTGGCGACTCCAATCACGTCATTGGCCACTGCCGGCCCCGTCACGCTCAGCGAAGAGACCCTGGGGACCGACTTTATGCCGCTATTGTTCAGGGCCAACGCCGACGCCTTGATCACGCTCGCCGACCGTCAATCAGTCTCTAATAGCGAGAACCGCTGGGAATCTTTCAAACAAGCGGGTTGGCTGATTTTCAATCTGGCGTTGCCTTATCTCGGGACAACGGCGAACACCACGGTCTGGCTCTGGCAAATCATGAACGACCTTGAGCAACTGACGCAAAACGACGAAGCGGCCAAGGGCCAGGCCAAGTGGGAAATATTCGTCGATTTGCTGCTCAACGTAGCCCTAGGCGTCATCAACGTTGCCATCGAGCGCAACCGAGCAAAAAACCGTAGCCGTCCGACAGAGGCGCCGCAAATCGTCCCTGAGCGCAATCTGCCAGAACCGGAGCCCAAGCTATCGATCGAGACACTCGCGCCGCTCGTACAAAAAGAGTTGCCGCAGGACCATTACGACGTCATCCATACCAGCGGCGCGTTGATGGGTAAATCCAGGGAGGACATCAGTCAGCTCGAGAGTTTCAGCATCGATGCCCCCGACGACCCAGGACTCCCCACGAGCGAAGGCGCGCTCAAGGGGCTCTATCAGAAAGATCAACATTGGTACGCGAAAATGGCGGACAAATGGTTCGAGGTCGCCGTCGAGGCAGAGCAGGTCAGCATCAAAACACGTTCCGGGCCTGCGCTGGTCAGCAACGTACATGGTCAATGGCGCATCGATAGCCGATTGCGTCTACGCGGCGGCGGTTCAAAAAGCTCCAGGCAAAAGGTCACCCTCAACGCACAACGCCGAAACATCGAGTTGCTTGGCGAACTCCAGATAATTGAAGAAGCAAGACGGGCCAACGAGCGCGTGTTGACCATGGATGCTCAAGCCATGGAGCGGGCCCCCGACACAACCAGAGCCATTTTCCGTGACGTCTACTCGCAGACTTTGGCAGCACAGCGGGGCACTTACGAAGAGGCCCTGAAGCGATTGATGGAATGGCCGGTTTTCCAGTCAAGACCCGGTTATGCCCGATGGGGTGTTAGCTACCTGGATGCGCAGATCAACTACACCTTCGCGGAAATGGCCATGCTGCAAGAGCGCTTTGTCCCGGCCATGGAGCAAGCGAGGAGCATGACCCTGTCTCGGGTCAAGGTACTGGAACAACAGCACATCGACGCCGCCAACAGCATGATTCAGATCGGCGACGACATGATCGAGCGCCTGGACTACATAGAGACTCGATATTCCAAGCTCAAGGAACTCGGGGAGGGGGGCTTCGAGATCGTCCGGGACCATCGCCTAAAGATGCCTCCCTACCAAAGCGACGATATACGCCTGCTTCAACTGGATATGTATCGCCACCTCTGTCTGGCTATTGAAAGCGTCGACACGATGCCTGAAGGCTGGCAGGAGATTAACCAGCAGATCGACAACACGATGGTGGCCTTCCAAACCCTGCGCGACGCGCTCGATGAGCGCAGCAGGATCCGGTTGGATGAACAAATCGACGCACTCGGTAGCCTGACGGAACAGTTCACCGGGATCGACGAGCACCTCGACTACATGGATAGCGAATACCAGGACAGCGCTAATCTTCAGCAACTCACTGGCCTGCGACAGCGAATAGGTGATCTCAAAAAACGAGCGTTGCGTGGTTTGGCCCAAGCCCTCGATGAGCGCAGCCGCAAGCGACATACGGCGACTCTTTATAAACAACGTCCCGGGCCCAGAAAGAAATTTATCAGGACTCGCTTTTGCGGCTTCGTCAGCGGTGTGCCTCGCCTTTCCAGCGCGCACGAAGAAACGGGTTGGCTCGACGTGAAGAGTCCGCTCACGGGTGAAGTCATCGCCACATTCCACCGTAAGGAAACGGGCGAATGGGTCCAATATAAAACGTCCGACACGCCACTGGCGGTTCCAGCCCTGGAAACAAGCGTTTCAAAAGGCCAAGCCCTGATTGACGGACTGCCTGCCTTCAAGGCGCGAATCGAGACAGACCTGCAGCAGCCAGAACGTACACCTGCCGGCATCGCCATGATCCTGAGCACGCATGCACGCCGGATGGAAACGGTCGGGATAGCCATCAGGAAGGCCCTTGATCAGGTACAAGGTGTGACCACGAATGAAACGGTTGAACCGCCACCGGAACAACAACGCTCGGCCGAATCCTTGCGATTGCAACTTAAAAGAGAATCGACCGCGCTATGGGACCAGGAATACGAAAGCGTACTGAGTCTCATCAAGCAGAGCCCACCAACCATGAGTGGTGTTGTCTGGTTGAAAGAGCGAAACCTCATTCGTATTACCAAAACAATCAACCGACGACGCATCAAAAACCCGCAAACGCAATTCCTCGACAGGTATGAAATCAAAGACAGAAATACCGGAAAAACGCTCTGGTTCGCAGACTTCAACTATTCCACGCCTTGGGTTACCGCGCGTTTTTATCTTTCGGCGCGCCTGAAGACGTTTGAGCAGGTCGGGTCGGGATTCGCCGATATCTCTACGGATGGATTGAGCCAACGTCAGTTGATCGATCACTACCGCAGCGAAATTGCCGTGGACCAAGCCTTACCGGTATTTTTCTCAGAGAAACGTTCATAAGCACAACGCGGCCTGCGATGGATGTCTCGGTTGCGGGCCGTCAGGTTTTCCAGGCCGTTACCAGGCTCGCCAGCGCGGTGCCGATCGCTGCGGGCGGGACTGCCGCAAACCCCAGCACCAGCCCAGCGCTGACTTTTCCAGATGTAGTGGGTAACCAATAGCCACTCAGGCCATTGATTTCGACACCTGCGTTTGCCGCCCGGGCGATCAGTTCAGCTTCACGCTCGATACTCTCCACGGGAACCGTGACATGCAGCCCGGCCACGACCGTGGGCATGGCGCCGACACCCGGAACGGCCTTGGGCCAGCCTGCCAACAGCGCATCACGCCGCGCCAGGGCGGCGCGACGCATGCGCCGGATATGCCGCTGAAAATGCCCGGCGGCCATGAACTCGGCCATCACGGCCTGGGTGCTGACCTCGGAGTGGCGCACGTCCACGGCACGTCGGCGGGCGAAGGCGTTGACCAGGCCTGGCGGCAGCACCAGGTAGCCCAGGCGCAAGGCCGGGAACGCCACTTTGCCGAACGTGCCGACGTAAAGCACCCGGCTCTGGCGGTCCAGCGCCGCCAAGGGCGCCAGGGGCGCACCGCTGTAGCGGTACTCGCCATCGTAGTCGTCCTCGACGATCCAGCCGTCGTTGCGTTCGGCCCAGGCCAGCAGTTCCAGGCGTCGTGGCAGGCTCATGACCACCCCGGTCGGATATTGGTGGGAGGGGGTGACGTAGGCCAGCCGACAGTGGTTCAACGCACCGAGCGCCGTGCAATCCAAGCCATCGCTATCAACCGGCACGCCCCTGACGTTCGCGCCAGCAACGGCGAACGCATGCCCCGCCGCGCGATAGCCGGGGTTTTCCACCGCCACGACGTCGCCCGGGTCCACCAGCAGCTGTGCACAAAGGCTAATGCCCTGCTGCGCGCCACTGGTGATCACAATTTGCTCAGCCGTGCAGTGCAGCCCGCGGGAGCTGCGCAAATAAGCGGCGATCAACCCGCGCAAGCGTGCGTCCCCTTGGGAATCGCCATAACACAGCTGTTGCAAATCCGGCTTGCGCCAGAAAGCCGCATTCAGCTTGGCCCAGACGTCGAAAGGGAACAGATCGAACGCCGGCACTCCGACCCTGAATGCTCGCGGCGGGCCACTGGGTGGCGGGGGTAAATGGTGGTTTTCGACGCGGTTCAAGGCATCACTGTGGATAACTTTACTGGATGGACTCACAGGTAAATCCAGCCAATCTGTGGATAAAGCTGTGGGTAAGCCTGTTGAAAAGCCTGTGGATACTTTTGTGGATATGTTGTGCAGCGGCAGGGTCGTCGAGGACAGTT
This sequence comes from Pseudomonas sp. SWRI154, assembly GCF_014268645.1. Classification (NCBI taxonomy): domain Bacteria; kingdom Pseudomonadati; phylum Pseudomonadota; class Gammaproteobacteria; order Pseudomonadales; family Pseudomonadaceae; genus Pseudomonas; species Pseudomonas sp. SWRI154. The sequence goes on along the minus strand of NZ_JABWQW010000009.1, from coordinate 121,469 downwards.
TTGCCACGTAAGTGCCGTCACCGACCCGCCCTTCGATGAAGCCCTCGGCATAGAGCTGGTCATACGCCCGCACCACGCTGTTGCGCGAGATCGACAACGCCGCCGCCAGGTCGCGGCTGGCCGGCAGGCGTGTGCCGCTGGCCAGGCGTCCGTCCAGCACCCGGGCACGCAGCGCCTGGTACAGCTGGCGGCTGAGCCCATGGCGGCGGTCCAGTTCGATGCCGGCGGGGTTGAAGGACAACGACGGTGTAGCGTTCTTCATGACTTCCTCGCGGATGGGCCTACCGAATTGACCAGAATGGTTTTTCAACACGAACCTGCCTGGAATGCCCGCAATTGCCAGGGAAACCACAAGTACAACCTTAACGGGTCTGAACCATTGTCCTCACAAGCCCCTGCGTCGTCGATACGATTGCCAGGTCCTTCACTGAAAAACCTGGCAACGCAGCGAGTGAATCAGCTATCAGGTTTTTTATACTGGTAAACCCAATCCGGTAGCCTTTTGTACCGCATGACATGCGTTACGAAACTCAACCAATTGTGTTCCGCTCGATTATTCGAAAGCACAAACTGATACAAACTATCCCGAACATCCGCCGCAATGGTCTGATCTGCAAGGATGCTAGCAACGATTTGATCCGCACTGCGCGCATCGTCCGCAAGGCTAACGATTAATGCTGCTGTGAAGTCCGCCTCGGAAGCCAACGAGTTCTGCTGCCTAAGCGTATGGAGAATATTGCTATTGCTATAGTTAAGACTGATCAGCTCGCCCCAAACTCTCTCGGCCTGTTCAGGCGTGAAGTTAGACCTGAGGTCATTTAATAGAGTCGGGTCGCTGAGCAGCATATCAACTCTTCTACCTACGGGCCTTTCGCCGGGCGCACTGAAAAAATTGATGAGCGCCGGCATATCCACGTCTGCCGATGAAGGTTTAAGAAACTTGAAGAAACTCACCAACTCTTCCATTCGAATAACAATTTTTCTTACCACATTATGGCTAAACAAGTGAGTCCACTGAATATCGATATTGCCGGTTGCCAGCAACTCCTGTAGACGGCTACTGGAATATTTTGCAATCACTGTCAGCTTGCTTGAACTGATCGCCGTATCACCTACCCATCTTGCAAACACCGCCACGGGCAATTGTCCACCCAGATTAGCTGAAATGACCTGCGAAGCCAGGAGGAGCTCAGCTCGAGCCAGGATGGCTGGTCTACCGCGAAGAGATGCCAAAAGCAAATGGGTCATCCGCCAGACCCTTTTTTCATACCGGTATATACCCATCAACCGGGAAGCCTCCTTAACCTCCTCACCTGTACGATGCCTCAACCTATCGGCGATAGCCTTCAACTCAGATGGATACACAAGCTCCTTGCCGCCGATACGCTGCAAGCGCTGAATACTCCCCAACTCGCCATGTAACTTCTGTTCATACAAGACATACCCCATCGGATTCCTAGGGTAAAAACCAAGTAGATCACCCGCCGGCAGGCCATATTCAAGCAGAATGTGCATCAGGTCCCTATTCAATTCAAAAAATGGGTCGGCGAGCATTGAACTCAACATCCCCTCATCTGCCTCACCCGCCAGAACCCTGCCAAGAAAGGATCGAATTAATTTTAGTTGCCCAGACGTATAAGGAGTGTGTACCGGCACTGATCCAAAGCGAGGCCGGTCGGATACCAAGCCGGCAATTTCCCTCAATATATCCTGCTGTACTGCAACAGGGACTGCGGGTGAGCCCAGGTATAAACGGAGCGGTAGAAACAATTCGTTCGGCTTGGACTCTCTGGAAAAAGTAACACTCAGAAGCTCTAGCGACTCCCTGCCGAGCAAATTGTCCAGCGTGGATTCGATTTTTATCAATGGCTGTCGCGTCTCGATAAAATCGAACAAGTGGCTATTCAGACGAATGTACCTGGCTGATGCGACACGCAATCCCCGCACCGAAAAATCAGCTCTGCCCTCAAGCGCATTCAACCCCAGGGCAACGGCCCTGAAGAAACAATCTCCATCCCTGGGTACTTGTATCGGTTCTGCATTGTTGGCTTGAAGCAGTTCGTAATGGTTGCCGCCCCTGCGCCTCAAGACTACATCCGTATTGAAATTCAGGGCGTTGTCGAACCGATAGGTCGGAGCCGTCTGCGGAACAAACCGCATCGTAGAGGCTTCTCTTCCTCGGCGCTCATCAATGATCACCAATCCCCGACCCCGAGGCCAGCTCGGCAGATTGGGTATGAACTCTGGAACCATATCCATTACCGAGTAATCCCATTCACCGGATCGTTCTACCAGATCGGCCATATCCTCGATCGACCGGGGAAGAACCGGCTCTGAAGAGCGCGCAGGAGTAGATCCCGCTGGTCTGGAGGGCCCGGGTTGAGGCGATGGACTCCTTGAGCGTTTCCGGCCTCCCCCCCCAAACCCAAATCCTACAGCGCGCCATTCACCATCGGACATTCGCGCTACGGTGCTTCGCATCACGCCACTGGAGTGGATACTCAATCCGGTATTGGGGTCAACAAGAGTGGCCTCGGTTGCATTCAACCTCGTATTATCGTGCACCCGGAACACTGTCCCGTCCGGTTGTCGCAGATACACAGGGCGAGCAGTGATGGTGCCGGTGGTCACATCCTCAACAGTCGGGCGATAAAACCCACCGGCGTCCGGGGTGGACCCATGTATGACCGATCTGTCGACTACCGCATAACGGCTATAAACAGCTTGTTCCAAGGGTTGTCCGTTCTGCACCTCGAGCCGCCTCAAGCGTGCCGTCATGCCAGTGAGAAGAGATCGACTTCGTGGCAGCCCCACGATGCCGCCAACGGGGCGCCGCGCTATACCGAACGCGGTCAGGTATTTAACGATACTCAGGTGCAACGGAATTCGCCCGGTCTTCGACACCAACAGGAACAGCCCGAAAAAATTACGAAGAAACGCAAAGGACGACGCGACGCTCGTGAGCGCTTCGTACGCTGTCATTGCAAAAATGGCGATGGTTTGATGAAGAATTTGCCGGTTGCTGGCGGAGCGATGGTTCGCGTAAGCACTCAAGAATTTGATATGGGCGGCATACAGCGCATCAGCAAGATTACCGGTGATTAGCGAACCACGGACCAAGGGCGCACCACCTCGCTGCCCTAATACGCGGTTTAGTTCTTCAGGATCGTTGGTGGCAATGCGAGAGGAAAAGTAGTCCCGCCAGATTTCAAGCTGCAAGAGTTGTGCGATGCCGCCGCCAAGATTCGGAAACTCGTGATAATCATTGCTATCAGGGCTGTCTGGGAAATAAACGCCGACAGTCCCTTCAATATCTGGCCCTTTTTGATCCGAAAAAATCAACACACCATCAACGCTGGTTGAACTGCCCATCGTGCCATGGTGGTTTCCGGCAGCTACGGTACCGCCGAGCAATAGACCGTAGACGTAGACTTTTCGCCCCCCGACTTGCGCGCGGTCATCTTCCGATGCGGATGACAGAACGGCTTTCCACCAGAGAGTGACCAGCTTTTCATTTTTTGCAGGCTTGACGTCCCGATCGATCGCCGTGACGTTGGATGCTTCATCGCTTCGGAGCATGGCCTCCTGGCACTTGAAGCTCATGTTGCCCTTATACGCGTTCCACCAGGCTTGCTTGTAGTCTGGTGCACCCAGTTTCCCGGTGAGATAAATCTGATAGCTGCCGCCGATGTCGAGGCTCTTCGCCATTTCGGCAAGTTCAGGTCCGTTCAACACAATGAGGCAACCGGTGACGGGATGAACAATGGGTCGGCCCTTTTCATCGACAAGTTGAACAGGCAACAGCTCCCTCATCGCGTTCGGATACTGACGAGGCCGAAGGTTATCCAACATCAACTGGGTCAAGCTGGTCATGCGCGATTGCGCTAATCTGCACACGCCCCCTTGGAATAGCGTGATCAATGATTTATCCGGATCGGGATCTATATCAACGTGCCAGTGGGCCCGGAGATAAGCGTTTATCTTTTCGCGGGCAAACTCCAGGAGCGTCTGGACACGCTTAAGAGCGGCGCTCTCATCAGCCCCTACTGCTTCAACCTCTAAAAGCCGATAGATTTTTTTTTGTGAAACCGACGCAGTTTTATAAGCGATGGGGCGACTATTCTTGAACAAGGTATCAACACGAGCAATCAAAGGGCCATCGAGCGCCAGCATCGGTAATTTAAGCGCTGCTTCAGTAGCCTCAGCAAAAGTATCCACGTCGTACCGTGCTTTTTCTGGGGCCTTGAGAACGGCTTCGAGCGCGGAGTGTTGGAGCCGCAGCAGGTCTTTTGCCGCCGCCTCGAAAACAGGCTCAATGAGTTCAATATCGATGTGCTTTATTCTCCGCTCCCGCCCTTCATGGGAAGGATTTACTGACTCCATGAGTTCTGAAAAATCATCGAACCGCTGTAGTCCTCCTTCCAGGGAATAAAGAAACAACGTCTGTTGGTCAATTTGTTTTATTACCATTGCAGCGGGCCACTTTTGCGGCACTCCGCCCTCCATCTCAAGCATGACTTCATATACATGAGGTATGCCTTCCCTGTTCATCAACCTTTCCCTGCTAGCCTTTGATGGGTGGGTCATGATGATGCCCAGCAGGCGATCTTCACCACGCTGCAGGTTTCGGCCAGTCAGGCTGAGTCGGGACGAGGGTTCTCGATCAGCGACATATAAGTCGAATAGATATGAAAAACGTTGGGAAAGCCGAAGGGCGAGCGCCTCTTCAGCTGTGGAGCCGGCTGATGGTTCGAGCGTTTTTCTAATATTTTTTTTATAACGAAAGGCGGCAAGATCATCAAGGAACTGACGCCTTACTTGGTAATTGGTTGTCGGGTTGGAAATATTGAATGCCGAATCCATGGCTTGCATTGTACTTTCATCAATCGGAGCGACGAATAGACTGTCGACCTCTTGCACGGTGTCTGGGCGAGTGAAGAATCCTACGCCCCCTACAGAGAAACCTGGGGGCTCGTTATTTAATAAACACGCCCGAAGCGTTTCGCTAAAAGTTTTGGATGAAACGAGCGTGCGTCGTCCACGCGCATCCGTGGTGAAGCTGTTCACGTACCAATTACCGATATCGTTATCGATATTCTGTAGCACTGGCTCATGGAATTTGCGCGGATCAACGTTTTCCATGATCAATTCGACCAGCAGACGGTTAAGCACCGTGTCGAATGTCGGCAGGCCGGCGAACAAAAGAGCCAGGTCCGCCTGATGGGCATCTAGAAGTCTGAATGCTCTGCTTCGAATATCCTCATTGGAATTTGGTGGACCCTTTCCATTCCCCTTCTCAGCGGTAACAGCCAGATGCTCTCCCCGGTAATCTGGAGGGATACCCATCTGCAGTTTCGTCAAGACGCTGTTTGATAGGGCAAGATCATTAACCCGAAGCAGCGAAAAATCCAATCTCATGCGATTTCTGTAAGGAAAATCAATCCAACTTTCGCACCGGGCTGAGCTCGCGAGCGTGGGAACCACCTTGCTTTGATAGGCGTAAAGGAAGTTTCGTGTAACCGCGGCCCGCAAGGGAACCAACGCCGTTTTTTCTTCAACAGCCCTATCGGCTGCTGTGATTTCTTGATAAGACACGCGAACCTGAGCGTCACCGAGGAGTTGCAACTCAAGCAACCACTGATCCGCAAACTTATGGGGTTCAAATGCATTGCCGTCAGGCAACAGGTTTAGAGGGCTAAGTGTCGAAAATTTGGGCTGCAGTGCCGCGCTTGATTCATTTGTAAGGAACGTAGACATAAAGGCTCCGGTTTTGATTGAGGAACCAGAACCCTACGTTTGCGCTGGGTCAGTAAAAGCATACATATATATATTCAGACGGATAATTTTACGTAATTGTAAATGGCTCTGCCCGGTCACTATCAAACGGATGTCCCGTCAGCATGCAGTGGTTAGGGTAGGGGAAGGTTGAAGGAGGATGCGTCATGACGTTGGCCATGACATCTGCGCGAATGGACCTATCGAATTCACCGTAAGTGGCTCTTACAACAGACCAATAGCCTGCCTAGGATGCTCGCATTCGCCAAGGAAAGATCATCATGTACAACCCCAAAGCCTTTGCCGTCGAAGACCTGCCCCAGTTGCACCAGATGATGGGCGATTGCCGCCTGGCCGTGTTGGTCACCCAGGGCGAACACGGTTTGCAGGCCAGCCATTTGCCGCTGTTGCTGGACACGCAGCAGGGGCCGAACGGCAGCCTTTACGGGCACATGGCCCGGGCCAATCCACAATGGCGCGATTTAGAAGCCGGGGCCGAAGCCCTGGTGATATTCGCTGGTGCCGAAGCCTACGTCAGCCCTGGGTTGTACCCGAGCAAGGCCGAACACGGCAAGGTCGTGCCGACCTGGAACTACGTGGCCGTACACGCCTATGGCAGCGCTGAAGTATTCAGCGACGCGCATCGCTTGCGCAACCTGGTAGGCGCCCTCACCGACCGCCACGAAAGCGGCCGCGAGCAGCCGTGGAAAATCGATGACGCACCAACCGAGTACATCGACAGCATGCTCAAGGCCATCGTCGGCTTCGCCCTGCCCATCCAGCGCCTGGAAGGCAAGCGCAAGCTCAGTCAGAACCGCAGCCCCGCGGATGCCGCCGGGGTACGCAACGGGCTCGCCGCCAGCCCCGACCCGCAGGACCGGGCGCTCGCCCACCTGATGCCTGAACAACTGTCCAAGGAGTGAACATGAGCCTACTCGACATCCGCCGCGTCAGCGCCGACGACCACGCCGCCTGGCTGCCGCTGTGGCAAGCCTACCTGCGCTTCTACAACACCGAATTGCCGGACGCGGTGACCCAAAGCACCTGGCAGCGCTTGCTCGATGAGCGTGAGCCGACCCATGCTGCCCTGGCCTGGCAGGGCGACGCGGCGGTGGGCCTGGTGCACTTCATTTATCACCGTTCGAACTGGAGCATCGAGAATTCTTGCTACCTGCAAGACCTGCTGGTAACGGAACAAAGCCGTGGCAGCGGTGTGGGCCGCCAGCTCATCGAATTCGTCTACGCCACCGCCAAGGCCGACGGTTGCCGCAAGGTGCACTGGTTGACTCACGAGACCAACGCGACCGCGATCCGGCTCTACGAGCGCATCGCTGAACGTCCCGGCTTCATTCAATTTCGCAAAGCCCTGTAGGAAGCACAGCATGTCGACATCACTGGCCAACTGGAAAGGCGCACCCGCACCTTTTGCACGATTGCTCGAAGGGCGTTTCATTCGCCTTGAGAAACTCGACCCGGCGCGTCACGCCGACGATTTGTGGCAAGCGCTGGAAGGCCCCGGCGCCGACCCGAAACTCTGGGACTATTTGCCCTACGGTCCGTTCAAGGATCGCAGCGCCTTCGATGCCTGGCTGAACAACCATGCGACCAATATCGACCCGTACTTTTTCAGCGTGATCGACCGCGCCAGCGGCGACGTCCAGGGCATTCTCAGCTTGATGTCCATTGTGCCGGCTCACGGTCGCATCGAAATCGGCCACGTCACTTTCGGCGCGCCGATGCAGCGTTCACCGAAAAGTACCGAGGCGATCTATCTACTGGCAAAAGAGAGTTTCGCCTTGGGTTATCGGCGTCTCGAATGGAAATGCAATAACGGCAATGCCCGTTCCAAGTACGCCGCCGAACGACTGGGATTCACCTTTGAAGGGGTGTTCCGCCAGCACATGGTGGTCAAGGGGCAGAACCGCGACACCGCTTGGTATTCGATGCTGGATTCGGAATGGCCAGTGATCCAGGCGGCGTTCGAGCGGTGGCTGAGTGAAGAAAATCAGCGAGAGGGCGGACAAGTCCACAGCTTGGCGCAATGTCGAGCGTAACTTACCGACACCATTCGGCCCCTATCGCGGGCTCGCCCGCGATAGGAGCCGACGCCGGATTCAGTCAGTCGGCTTATCCGTGTCTGGTTTGCGAGCTTTAAGGTTTCCAAACGACCTCAGCGAGTCCGCCGTCACGCCCTCCCTGGCATATTGCCAAGCCCAATCGGGTATTTGCAGATGGGTTTCCAGGTGCAAAGCAAAATCCAGACGGCTATGCCCCAAGTGATCGGCGGGAAAGTCAAAGCTGTATAAATATTGCTGTGCCTGCCGTTGGCTGAGGCTTAGAAGGCTCCGGACAATCTGATTCGCACGGGTCTCTTCTGGACTAAGACTGGCCTCCACCGCCAATGCAAAATCCAATTCAGAACGCAATGCCGTAGGCCGCCCAAGCGCTAGCCGAATATGGGTGTCGCTAAAGTGCGGTCCAACCAGATCCTCCCAGACTTGCCTGGCATTTTCGAGAGAAAACCGCCGCAACGAACGCCACAAATCAGGGGTGTTGAACAAGATACCGATCCTGGTGTTTGAAGCACGTTGTCCAAGAGCGCTAAAAAGGCTCAGGAAAACAGGCGCGTCGCCAATCTCCTGCTGGTCCTTCAAAAAAACCCAAAAGGCCTGCAATTCTTCCTGTCGAGTGATGATGCTCTGCAGATTCCGGTCATCGAACGGGCGCATCCAGTCAACATCAAGTTCAGCCGTATTCAATAACTCCGAGTAACGACTATTGGCATACTCGGCAATAAGACGAAGTCGCTCATTGGACAGTGCGGGATCGCGCAACCAACTCGCGAAAGAACTCACACTCAGCCTGTCGCCCAATGTCCAGGAAATAATCGGCGATCCCAGAAGGATTTCGGCTCGCCCGCGCAACGCAGGAAAGCGACTAAGCGCTCTACGGTACAGGCTTCGGGTGTTGTCCGCATTGGTGTGGTCTATGAATGCTTCAAGCAGCTCCGCCTGGTCATCGAGCACCTGGCCGGTGGTTTGCTCGAGCCTTTGCGCCAACTCATCCAACTCATCGCTTGTCACCAGCGAAACGCCGTCGAGCAATTCATCCAGTTGATCGTCATCGAGATGACCATGGGTGGCTTGGTCGAACAGGATAAAGGCATCCTCGGAGACCGGGTGATTCCACGCCAAATCTTGAGCGGTGACACCATATTCCAGCAGGATATGGATCAGATTGTGGCTCAAGATAAAGTTATCTTTTTCAAGCAGTTCGGTGATATATCGGTGTTGAACGGGCTCCAACAACACACCTTGCAAAAAATTCTGCAGCGATTGTTGTTCCGGCGGCGATAAAGGTCCATACCAACGGCGTAACGGGCCTGGGGAGCGCGCCGATAAATAGCCGGCGATATACCGGTACATTTCCACGGGTAAATCGCCACCTCGCGCTCGGTCCAACGCCCTACTGCCCACTTCATTGACCACTTGATTCAAGTAACCCACTGCGGGCTGGAAGAGTTGATGGGGGTTAGGGCCTCCGTCAATGATCCGCGTTAAATCGCTGAACGCAGCAATTCCCAACAGATCTTTTAGAGTCGAAGCGTTATGAAAGAGTGCCAATTGCATACCGGAACCTTGTTGTGCCGGCACATACTGCATTAACTCTGGATGCTGATCGATGTAAAGAGCGGCCTCATTACGCAATCCCTGCATCGAAAAAGTACCCTGCCCTTGGCCGTCGTTAAGCCCTTGGGCAATGGCATTGAAGAAGCAGTTTCCGTCACGAGGAATATCCACCACGCGATCGCTCAGGACCAAGCGATAGTGATTTAGACCTGTTCGGATCAGGACTACATCGTTGGCCGCTTGTTCAGGATGAAGGCGCAGGGGATAGACACGCTCAGTCTGGCCCGGGGTAAAACGTACGGACCACTGATGATCAGCCGATATGTCGTCCCTGATCAGAAGACTTCGGTTACGCGGCCAACTCGGAAGGCGCGTCATGATCGCAGGGACCAGGTCCATGATTTGATTGTCCCAACTACCCGGCGTGCGGATCACATCGGAAACACTCGTCAAAGCAGGCACCTTGGGATCTGAGGGGCCTGGTCCGGGAGCGCTGCCTGCTCGTCGTTTTCCTCCCCCCTGGCCGAACCCTACGGCGCGCCATTCGCCATCGGGCATCCGTGCGATCGTACTTCTCATCACGCCGCTCGAGCGAATGCTCAAGCCCGTCATCGGATCGACAAGGGTCGCCTCAGAGGCGTTCAGCCGGGTGTGATCGTGCACGCGCAAAACCGTCCCGTCAGGTTGTCGCACATACACACCACGAGTAACGCTACCAGTGGCGCTATCGGTAAAGGAAGGACGGTAAAAACCCTGAGCATCCGGCGACCACCCTTGAATCAAGGATGGATCCGGCACGGCATAGCGGCGATAGAGCGCCTCTTCCAATGGCAGGCCGGCCAGTGCGTCTCCCTGGCTCTGACGAGCCGCCACCGTCGCGGGCGAGGCCTGCCCCCTTAGCGCAAGGACCACCCCATGGACGGAGCGTTGGTTTTTACGCGATGAGAGATTATGCAGATGTATCAAGGTCTTCAGATCCATTGGGATACCTGTCCTGAACGCCCCGTAGCCAACCTCTACCGCGCTCCTGAGTAATCGAAAGCCAGGGGTAAACAGCAAACCGATCAGATCCATCATGCTTTCGACCACCGCCATGCCGACCCTGAACGCGGTTTGACGTTGCATGTCCCGATTACTGGTGGAACGGTGATCCGCATAGGCGCTGTGGAAGTTGACGTGCGCCCGGTGAAAAGTCTCGAGAAAGTCGCCGGTGATCAGCGCCCCCCGAATCAGGGGGCGACTGCGCTGCTGCCCCAGTAGTTTTTTTATTTCCTCTTGATCGGCACTGGCAATGCGCGAACGGAAATACACCTGCCATTCTTCCTGTTTTAGAAGTGCTGTAACGCCGTCGCTCAGATCAGAAAACTCATGGAGATCGTTACCCTTTGGGCTGTCAGGAAAATAGACACCGACTGTGCCCTTGATCACCGGCCCGTCCTGATCGGAAAAGATCAGCGCGCCATCGATGCTGACCGCGTTACCCATCGTCCCGTTTTGTCCACCAACGCCTACGCTTCCCCCCAGAAGAAGACCATGAACATTCACCCGTCGCCCGCACACTTGGGTACGCGCTTCTGCCGTCGGCGATTTCACAATGGTCTTCAGCCAGAGAGCGAGTTGCTTTTTGAACTTCGGTGGTTTGAGGGTCTCGTCCAGTACATCGGTGCTGAACACGTCGCTGCCTCTGAGTGTCGCCTCGTAACCCTTGAGCTTGATATTGGCCAGGTACGCTGCCTGCCACGCCGCCTTATAGGCAGGTTTGTTCAATTTCTCGCGAAGCAGGATTTCATAACTCCCGCCGACGTCGAGTGTGGTAGCCATCCGAGCAAGTTCATTCCCCGTCAACGTGACCAGCACGCCGGTAGCCGGGTGCCGGATTCGTTGGCCATGTTGATCCACCAGATAGACAGTCGATACCTCTCTCATCGCGTTCGGATATTGAGGCGTGCGAACGTTGTCGAGCATCAACTGGGTCAAGCTGGTGATGCGGGAATGCCTTGGATCGACACTTTTGCCAGAAAAAAGGGTGATCATTGTTTTGTCCGGATCGGGATTTAGATCCGTGTGTACCGTTTGCTGGAGATAGCGTTTGATCTTTGCCCGGGCGAATTGCTCCAACGTCTCGAGGCTGTCGCCCAGTCGATGGGCCGCGTCCATGACCTTGCTTTCCAAATGGCGATAGTGGGTTTGCTCCAAAGGGGTCGCGGTTTTATAGAAGTTGGGGCGCTTGTTTTCGATCTGTGTTGCGGCGCGAAAAATCAATGGCCCGACGAGCGATAACATGGGTAAGACCAGTGCACTCTCGACGTTACTTGCAAATGTCCTTACCGCGACCTCCACGCTTCCCGGCGCATTCAATGCCGTCTCGAGAGCAGCGCCTTGCAAGTCCAACAGCTCTTGCGCCGCGACGGCAAATACATGTCCAGAGCGCTCAGTGGAGATATTCAGGATCTTACGTTCTTGATCCTTGTAGACAGGCAGCACGTCCGTGACTAACTGTTGGAAAGAACCGAATCGCTGCAGTCCGCGCTCCAGGGAATAAAGAAACAACGCCTGTTGGTCAGCTCGCTTTATAACCATGGCGCCAGGCCATTCCCGCGGTGTATCAGTGCCCATGTCGAGCATCACCGCATACACATGCGGTATGGGCGCTCGCATCAATCGGTTTCTGTCCGCTTTCTCAGGGTGGGTAGTGATGAGGTCTAACAAGCGATCTTCATCGGCGTGCAAAGTGCGTAGGCCCTGGACTGATTTGACAGCGGGATCCCGATTAGCCTTGTACAAGTCGAAAAAATGTAGAAACCGTTGAGCAAGCAGATGGGCGAAGGCTGCCTCTACCGTCTTCAAGGCCGTTGAATCGAGTAAGTTTTCGCGAGGTAAGAGACTACGAAAGCGCGCAAGCTCATCACGGAGCTGACGCTTTACCAGGTCATTGGTTGTCGGATTGGCAATATATAATGCCGATTCCATGGCTCGGAGCATGTGCACGTCCACAGGAACGGCAAATACGCTGTGGGTTTCATCCACGTCATCCGGACGGGTGAAAAAACCCACCTCCCCCAGCTTGTACGTTGGAGGCGAATCAGTTGATACACAGCTCCACATAACCTCAGAAAAGCTCTTCGAGGCTGTCCACGACCGCTCACCGTTCGAATCAGTAGTGTAGTGACTCACATACCAATGATCCGGATCGATACGCTCAAGCAGTGAGACAGAAAACTTGTGCGCTGGAACGGTTGCCTTGATGGCTTTAGCCAACAGGTCCTTGAGCACTGAATCGAACGTTGGCAGGCCGGCGAACAAACGGATCAGTGCCGCTTGGTTAGCGGCCAGCAAGTTCAACTGTCTGAGCTGCTCCTTTTCCTGGGCACTCGTGGGTTGATCGGTGACCTGGCCGTCGGCGGGTAGTTGGGGAACGATAGAGACCGACGAATCGTCGGATCCGGTTTCTGAGTAAATAGGCATTTGACCGTCCATGGTGAATTGGAGGTGCAGAACCTAGCGCGCTATTCGATCAGAAATGACATACATATATATTTGCGTCGCGACCGAGCCCGGAAAAACCGTAAGCAATGATCTTCAACGTGGCGGACAGGTAAAAGTTTGCCGGGCCGAGGGGCAATCGTCAGTCCAAATGATTGCCCCTAGCGCGACTTAACCCAACCGTTGTGCCAACACCGCGATGTGTTCCGGCCCTATCCCGCAGCAGCCGCCCAAGTGGCTGGCCCCGCGCCTGCGCCAATCGGCCGCCCACTGTAAATATCCCGGCGGATCAAGGTCTTCGCGCAACGGATCAAGCCCGTCGTTGGCCGTCGCTTCCTTCGGTTGCGGCGGGAACGCGTTGGCGTAGGCACCGATGCCGATCTTCAACCCCAAGCGCTCGAAGGTGTCCCGCGCCGCGTCGATGGCCGCGCCGATCACTTCCGGCTGGCTGCAGTTGAACAGCAGCACTTCGACACCCAGTTCGGCCGCCACCGCCGCGGCGTCCGCCACCGGCTCGCCGGAACGCAGGCGTGGTACTTCATCGGTGTCTTCATCTTTCAAGGTGAACGACAGCCAGAACGGCTTGCCATCCTGCGGCAGCCCGGCGTGAATCGCCCGCGCTTCGACCGTGGAGCTCTGAGTCTCGGCCAGCCACAAATCGACATTAGGCGCCAGGCCGTTCACCAGGGGCGTCAGCAGTTCACTGGCGCGGGAAGCGTCGAACAAATCCGGCCGGTAGGAACCGAACAGCGGCGGCAGCGACCCGGCCACGCGAACCGCTTTGCCGCAAGCCTGTACCGCCCGTTGCGCCAACTCGCCCGCCAGCGCGGCCAAGGCCTGGCCTTCGGCGGCAAATCGCGCCTCGCCAATGTGGAATGGCACCACGGCGTAGCTGTTGCTGGTGATTACGTTGGCGCCGCTGGCAATGTAGGCCGCATGCACGGCTTCTACCGCCTCGGGCGCTTCACTCAAGGCCAGGGCCGACCACTCGGGCTGTCGGAACGGCGCACCCCGGCGTTGCAGCTCGCGGCCCATGCCGCCATCGAGAATGACTGTAGTTGCTGCGGCCATATGCGATTCACTCATAAGCTTATGAAAAATACTCACTACCGGAGTCGTTCTTATAACTATTTAATACGCACCATTCCGAGAACTACAACTTATTTTTCCAACAGGGCACGCCACATGAAATTACAACCGATGCTGGGCCTGGGCCTGACTCTTCTGGCCGCCTCTTCGCAAGCGTTCGCCGGCGCCACGCTGGATCGCATCGAACAGAAGAAGGAGCTGGTCGGCGTGCTGATGGAAAGCTATCCACCGTTCTCGTTTCTCAACGATCAAAACCAACTCGATGGTTTTGACGTGGACGTCGCCAGGGCCGTGGCGCAGAAACTGGGCGTGAAGCTGCGCCTGGAAACCCCATCCTGGGACGTGATCGCGGCCGGTCACTGGAGCGGGCGCTATGACATCTGCGTCTGCTCCATGACGCCGAGCAAGGCCCGCGCCGAAGTGTTCGACTTTCCCGTGCAGTATTACGCGTCGCCAGCGGTGATCGTGGTCAACGCCAAGGACGACCGTATCCACGGCGCCAAGGACCTGAGCGGCAAGAAGGTCGGTCTGACCAGCGCCTCCAGCTACGAAAGTTACCTGAACAAGAACTTGGTGATCGAAGGCGCCGAGGACACCCAACTGAGCTATCCGTTCGAGGGCGTGCAGATCGCCCCGTACGACACCGACAACGTAGCGTTCCAAGACCTGGGGCTCGGCGCCGGGGTGCGACTGGATGCAGTGCTGACCAATCTGGTGACCGCGCAGCCGCGCCTGACCGAAGACAAGCGTTTCAAACTGGCGGGCGAGGCGCTGTATTCCGAGCCCAACTCGGTCGCTATCGAAAAGGGTGACGCCGAATGGAACAGCAAAGTGCGTGAAGTCTTCGCTCAGTTGAAACAGGACGGCACCTTGAGCAGACTCTCGCAGAAATGGATCGGCGCCGACATCACCCAATGACTTCTTTTCCACCGCCTCAGCTACCGCCTACGGTGGCTGAATCACGCCTGCAAAAAATCTTCGGCTTTCGCACCCGGTTGTACCTGACCTGGGCGGCGATGTTGGTACTGTTCGCGAGTTTCTTCCTGAGCTTCGACCTGAAGTTCTCGATCATCCTCGACAAACTGCCGAACCTGCTGGGCGTGCACCTGGCGCCCAATGGCTTCTTGCAGGGTGCGGTGCTGACGTTGTTCCTATGCGTGTGCTCGATCTTCGCTTCCTCACTGCTGGGTTTCATCACCGCCCTGGCGCGGCTGTCCAGCAGCGCGGTGGCGTTCGGCATCGCCAGTTTCTACGCCTCGTTCTTCCGTGGCACGCCGCTGCTGATCCAGATCCTGCTGATCTACCTGGGTCTGCCACAACTGGGCATGGTTCCCGGCGCCATTGCCGCCGGAATCATCGCCCTGTCGCTGAACTACGGTGCCTACCTGAGCGAAATCTTTCGCGCCGGCATCCTCGGCGTGCCCCACGGCCAACGCGAAGCCTCCCTCGCCCTGGGCCTGAGCGAAACCGTGATCTTTTGGCGCGTCACCCTGCCCCAGGCCATGCGCACCATCATCCCGCCGACGACCAACCAGTTCATCTCCATGCTCAAGGACTCCTCGCTGATCTCGGTGATGGGGGTTTGGGAGGTGATGTTTTTGGCGCAGTCTTATGGTCGTTCCAGTTATCGCTACATTGAGATGCTGACTACAGCGGCGATCATTTATTGGTTGATGTCCATTGCATTGGAGCTGATACAGGCGCGGATGGAGCGGCATTATGGGAAGGCGTATCTCAAGCGCAGTTGATCGCCCGCACGTCGTCAAACGGAATGGTCCGAGGATGGTGTAGGGCAAAGCCTATTATCAAGAATGCCAATGCAGCGATGCGGTGATCGCGGCACGAGTAGCCTACAGGTTCCATCGTCATGTCTCGCCTACGGCGCGGAGATGGCTGGCATCGTCTCCTAGATAAAATTTTTAAAGTGCGGACTCATTTCCTGAGAGGCCGCACTCGATGCCTACCCAACACGTGTACCTGCCCCACCACCTCGCTCTGGCGATCGCCTTGGCGCTTGGCTGTGCCGAGGTTTCGATGGCTCAGTCAGTTGCCGATCAAGCCCGCTCCGTAGAAACGACCGCCCAGATGCAGGCTCGTCTCAAGGCGTTCGCGACAACGAAGGATACGAAGATCGATAAAATCACCACAGCCCGAGAAGCAGCCCTGTCGAAAGGCGACGATAACGATCTGGTGATTTTAAAAAGCGGCGGCCAACTCATCGGGATCACCGACGGCGGCGGTGGTATCAATGTCTTGCAGCTGGATAACGCCAAGGGAGGCGAGTCGCCTGAAACGCGCAACTTCCAGGATCTGCATGTAAAGCCAGGCGAATGGTCGAACAGCAGGGTTTTCAGCGGAAACAGCCTGATTGATCCCAAGGCTAAATTGATTAATACCGGAGCTATCGGCGGTGCGGTGCACGTTCTTGGCGAGTTCACTAACCAAGGCACGGTGGCCGGACCGGTTTTTGTAGGGAAAAATGCCAAGTTCAGCGGCAACGGGACGGTCGACGCACTGGACGTTGCAGGTTTGATGGAGGTCGGTCCTGAAGTCGGCGCCCCTTCGATTACCAACGATCTCAAGTTTTCCAAAAGCGCGATGCTGGTTTACGGAATCGATGCAGAAAAAGGAAGCGCGACGATAAAGGTTGGCGGTACCGCGACGTTAGGCAATGCGACATTGAAAATCACGTCCTTGCCGGGCGAGTCCGTCGGCCAGAGCAAACACGTCGTGATAAAAGCAACCAAAATCGATGGTGAATTTGGGAAGGTCATCAACGAATTGGCCCTCGTGACAGCGACACCTGACTACACCACAGGGACGGAAGTAGGATTGGCCCTTACGCTCAAGAAAGTCACGTCAAAAGAAATCACGCCCTCTAAAAATGGCCAGGAGGTTTTAGACACTATCTTGGAGCAGAAACACGGTGAATCAACGCCGACAGACCCCGTCGGAGCTTTACCGATAGGAGAACTTTCTGCCACCAAATCGCAAACCAGTCTTTCAGCGTCAAATTCTACCAAACCACTGAAAGTAGCTGTCAGCGCCAAACCCAACGCCGCCATCAACGCCCTGCTCGGCACCAGCATGGCCACCGCCGCCGACGCCATCGATCAGCTGGGTGGCTATGACACGGCGGACCTGGGCAATGCCACTTTGAGCAGCGTCGCGCCGATCAGCAGCGGAATACTTTCGGCCATGAGCCGAAATACCCCGACGGGTGCGCCACACAACGGCCAGGTATGGGTCCAGGCCATCGGCAACAGCGGCAGCCTCGCCAAGCAATTGGGTAGCTTTTCCCTGAAGCATTCGACCAAGGGCCTGATGCTGGGAACCGACTGGGCTATCAGCCCTGAGTGGCGGCTGGGCCTCATCGGCAGCAAGACCCAGACGCGGATGGACAGTTATCAGTTCGACGGAGCCCTGGACAGTTGGCTCGCCGGCGCATACGCCTTGCGGCAGGACGGGCCGCTGGCGCTGCGCCTGGGCGCTGTCTATGGCAGTCATGACGGCAATACCGATCGCCACGTTGCCTTCAACGGATTCAGGGATCGCTTGAAGGGTCGTTACGATGCCACGACACAGCAGGTCTTTGGACAGGTTGGCTATAACCTGGATGTTGGGCATTTCGATATCGAACCCTATGTCCAAGTGGGTTACCAGCGCTATCAACGCGATGCCTATACCGAAAAAGGTGGGGACGCCGCGTTGCAGTACAACAGCCAGGCGCAGGACCACTACAGCAGCGACCTCGGCCTTCGCCTCGCCCGCTCCTTCATGTTCGATCGCGGCATGCGCTTGACGCCGCGACTGGATGTCGGCTGGAAGCACCTGTATGGCGACGTAAGGGGAACCTCAGCTCAGCGTATGGCCAGCGGAAGTGGCATCTACACCGTCAAAGGCATCGAACTGGACCGGGACAGCCTGCTCCTGGACGCCGGACTGGACCTGGCCGTATCGCCCCGGCATACCCTGGGGCTGAGCTATCGCGGTGAAACCGGCCAGGACAACCGCAACGGTGCGCTGATGGGCCAGTGGCGGATGATGTTCTGACAGGCAAAAAAAAAAAGGGGAGCACATGCCCCCCCGAGGTTAAAGCGTTGTATCGAGGCTGTTCAGTCAGCCTTCGATCTCGACTAGGATCTCACCCGGGTTGACCCGGTCGCCCTTGGCCACATGAATGGCGGTGACCTTGCCGGCGATGGCCGCTTGGACTTCGGTTTCCATCTTCATGGCTTCGGTGATCAATACTGCTTGGCCGGCCTTCACCACGTCGCCCTCCTTGACCAGGACATCGACGATGTTGCCCGGCATGGTGGTACTGACATGGCCTGGCGCAGTGGCTTGCTTGCGCTTGCTGCTGCCGCCGCCGACGAATTCGTTGAGCGGTTCGAACACGACCTCTTCCGGCATGCCATCGATGGACAGGTAGAAGTGACGCTTGCCTTCGGCCTTGACGCCCACGCCGGTAATGTCGACGCGGTAGGTTTCACCGTGAACGTCGATGACGAACTCGGTCGGCACACCTTCGCCACCCGCAGAACTCACGCTACCCGCTTCCGGAATCGGCAAAAGCACTTCCGGGGTCAGGGTGCCGGCTTCACGTTCTTCGAGGAACTTGCGACCGATGTCCGGGAACATGGCGTAGGTCAGCACGTCCTCTTCGGACTTGGCCAGGGCACCGATTTCGCCACGCAGCTTGGTCATTTCCGGCTTGAGCAAATCGGCCGGACGTACGTCGATCACTTCTTCGCTACCAATGGCCTGGCGACGCAGCTTCTCACTCACCGAACCCGGCGCCTTGCCGTAGCCGCCCTGCAAATAGAGCTTCACTTCGTTGGTGATGGTCTTGTAGCGCTCACCGGCCAACACGTTGAAGAACGCCTGGGTGCCGACGATCTGCGAGGTCGGGGTCACCAGAGGCGGGAAACCGAGGTCTTCGCGCACGCGCGGGATTTCCGCCAGTACTTCGTTCATCCGGTTCAGCGCGCCCTGCTCTTTCAACTGGTTGGCGAGGTTGGAGATCATCCCGCCCGGCACCTGGTTGACCTGGACGCGGGTGTCCACGGCGGTGAACTCGCTTTCGAACTGGTGGTATTTCTTGCGCACGGCGTAGAAGTACAGGCCAATTTCCTGCAACAGCTCCAGGTCCAGGCCGGTGTCGAACTCGCTGCCTTTGAGAGCAGCGACCATCGACTCGGTGCCCGGGTGACTGGTGCCCCAGGCGAAGCTGGAGATCGCGGTGTCGATGTGGTCGGCGCCGTTCTCGACGGCCTTGAGTTGGCACATCGCGGCCAGGCCGGCGGTATCGTGGGAGTGGATGAACACCGGTAGCGATTGCTCGGCCTTCAGCGCTTTCACCAGCTCGCCAGTGGCGTACGGCGTAAGCAGGCCGGCCATGTCCTTGATCGCGACCGAGTCGCAACCCATGGCTTCCATCTGTTTGGCCTGGGCCACGAAAGCCTCAATGGTGTGCACCGGGCTGGTGGTGTAGGCGATGGTGCCCTGAGCATGTTTGCCAGCAGCCTTCACGGCTTCGATGGCAACGCGCAGGTTACGCACGTCGTTCATCGCGTCGAAGATACGGAACACATCGATACCGTTGACCGCAGCCTTGGCGACAAACGCCCTGACCACGTCATCGCTGTAATGACGGTAGCCCAGCAGGTTCTGGCCGCGCAGGAGCATTTGCAAGCGAGTGTTGGGCAGCGCCCCGCGCAGTTGGCGCAAGCGCTCCCACGGGTCTTCTTTCAGGAAGCGCACGCAGGCATCGAATGTGGCGCCGCCCCAGACTTCCAGCGACCAATAGCCGACTTTGTCGAGCTTGTCGCAGATCGGCAGCATATCTTCGGTGCGCATGCGGGTGGCGAGCAGCGATTGGTGAGCGTCGCGCAGGATTGTGTCGGTTACAAAGATTTTCTTGGGCATTTCACGATCTCCTCATAGCGACAAGCGGCAAGCTACAAGCGGCAAGTAAGAGCGAATCGGCTTTTACTTGCCGCTTGCAGCTTGGGGCTTGCAGCTGCTTATTCATAAGCCTGCGTGTGCCGCAATGGCGGCGGCGATGGCCAGGGCCAGCTCTTCGGGTTTGCGCTTGATCGAGTAGTTGGTCAGTTCAGGGTGGCTTTCAACGAAGCTGGTATTGAACTGGCCGCTGCGGAATTCCGGATTGCGCAGAATTTCCTGGTAATACGCGGCGGTGGTCTTGACCCCCTGCAGGCGCATGTCATCCAGGGCTCGCAGGCCACGGTCCATCGCTTCTTCCCAGGTCAACGCCCAGACCACCAGCTTCAGGCACATCGAATCGTAGAACGGCGGAATGGTGTAGCCGGTGTAGATCGCTGTGTCGGTACGCACGCCCGGGCCGCCCGGAGCGTAATAACGGGTGATCTTGCCGAAGCTGGGCAGGAAATTGTTTTTCGGGTCTTCGGCGTTGATGCGGAACTGCAACGCGAAGCCACGGTGCTGGATGTCTTCTTGCTTGACCGACAGCGGCAGCCCGGAGGCGATGCGGATCTGTTCGCGGACAATGTCGATACCGGTGATTTCTTCGGTGATGGTGTGTTCCACCTGCACTCGGGTGTTCATCTCCATGAAGTACACCTCGCCTTCGGCGAGCAAAAACTCCACGGTGCCGGCATTCTCATAGCCCACGGCTTTGGCGGCGCGCACCGACAAGTCGCCGATATAGGCGCGCTGCTCGGGCGTCAGCTGTGGGCTCGGGGCGATTTCGATCAGCTTCTGGTTGCGGCGCTGGATCGAGCAGTCACGTTCGAACAGATGCACGACATTTCCGAAACTATCACCAAGAATCTGCGCCTCGATGTGCTTGGGGTTGACGATGCATTTTTCCAGGAACACTTCCGCCGAACCGAACGCCTTGGTGGCTTCGGAGATAACGCGTGGGAATGCCTGTTCGAGTTCTTCGCGGCTGTTGCAGCGACGGATGCCACGGCCACCGCCGCCGGACGTGGCCTTGAGCATCACCGGGTAACCAATCCGATCACCTTCGGTCAGCGCCTCTTCGATGCCCGCTACGTTGCCTTCGGTCCCCGGCGTGACCGGCACACCGGCCTTGATCATGCTGCGGCGCGCTTCGGTCTTGTCGCCCATGCGGCGAATGACTTCCGCCGATGGGCCAATGAATTTGATCCCGCGTTCAGCGCAGATGTCTGCCAGCTCGGCGTTTTCCGAAAGGAAACCGTAACCAGGGTGCAACGCATCACAGCCGGTTTCGACGGCGAGGTTCACCAATTTGCGCGGGTTGAGATAACCGGCCAGCGGATCGGCGCCGATGCTGTGGGCCTCGTCCGCGCGCTTGACATGCAACGCATGGCGGTCAGCGTCGGAATAGACCGCGACCGAGCGAATGCCCATCTCTGCGCAGGCGCGGACGATGCGGACGGCAATCTCACCACGATTGGCGATCAGGATTTTTGTTATCAATTGGAGATTCCCTTGAGCCGGTGATACCCACGGCCTGAGGTTCAGGCCGATGCGTGACCAGATGTAACAATTGGTCGCAGCTCCACACTAGTCCGGGGCGTTGATTAACAAAAATGAATATTTATTGGGTCGTGCATAAGCAAAGACTTATAGTTGATCGCACCCATCCAAGCGAGAGACCTTAGAAAATGCGTAAGTCATTGATGCGTATGACATTGCGTCAATTGCAAATTTTCAATGAGGTGTGCGACCTGAGATCTTACAGCCGTGCAGCTGATGAAATGTCTCTCACACAACCGGCCGTTAGCCTACAGATTCGGTCGTTGGAAGAGCTAATTGGCCAGCCGCTCTTCGAATATGTCGGCAAAAAACTCTACATGACCGAGGCCGCCGAAGCCCTGCAACGTGCCAGTCGTGACATTTTCGGACGCCTGGAAAACCTCGATATGCAGCTCTCGGACATGCAGGGTTCGCTGCAGGGCCAATTGAAGCTTGCGGTGGAATCCAGCGCCAAGTATTTCGTCCCGCACCTGTTCGCTGCGTTCAAGCGCCAGCATCCCGAGGTGAACCTGAACCTCACGGTGGTCAATCGCGGTCAAGTCATCCGGCGGCTCTCGGACAACCGTGACGACTTGGTGATCATGTCCATGGTGCCTCAGGACATGGGGCTGGAATTCCTGCCGTTTCTCAACAATCCAATCGTCGCCGTGGCGCCGCCCGACCATCCGCTGTGCCACATGGGCTCATTGCGATTGCAGGATTTGGAGCCCTACACCCTGCTGTTGCGCGAACCAGGGTCCGGCACGCGGCTGGCCTGCGAGGAATACTTCAAGGAGAAACGGGTGCATTTCACCCAGACGCTGGAAGTGGCGTCGGCAGAGGCCCAGCGCGAATGCGTGGTAGCCGGGCTGGGCGTGGCGCTGTTGACACGCCACGCCGTAAGCCGGGAACTGTCGTCCGGCGCGCTCATCGAGTTGCCGGTGGAGGAATTGCCGCTGTACCGCAGCTGGTGCCTGGTGCAGGCCAGGGCGAAGCGCTTGTCACCGGTCGCGCATGCCTTCCTGGCATTCGTTCGCAGCGAGCGCGCCCAGATCATCGGCCTGGTTGAGCGTTTCGACGGGAAGCCGCCGGTGTCGCCTGCCAGTAATTGAACTCAACCGCGTCGGGAAATTCGCTGATCTCTGCCAGAAGCTGACGCTGTTCATAGCGGTCTTCGATTGCACGACGGAACGCCATGCGGCGCTGGTCTTCCTGTTGGCGACGGGTTTTGGAGGCGCTGCGTTCTTCGTAGGACTGGGTCATGTCGAGACTCCCAAGACGTATACGGGAGCTTCAAGATGACGGCGCGGGATGACGATTTGGCGGCGCGAGGGTTACAGAACGATGAATTTGGGCAGGTGAACCCCGAGGCTCCAGGATCTGCGCTCAGTCGTCCAGCGCCTTCACCGACTTGGGCGACAATCGCAAGCTGCGAAGGCTTCGCTTCACACTCTTCAGATGATTGACCAGGCTCGGCCCACGCGCCATGGCCACGCCCATTGCCAATACATCGATAACCACCAGATGGGCGATGCGCGAGGTCAATGGCGTATAGATTTCGGTGTCTTCATGCACATCGATCGCCAGATTCACCGTCGACAGTTCAGCCAATGGAGTCTGGCTCGGGCACAGGGTGATCAGCGAGGCGCCGCTTTCGCGAACCAGGTTCGCGGTAATCAACAGATCCTTGGAACGCCCCGATTGGGAAATACAGATCGCCACATCGGTGGGTTTCAACGTGACCGCTGACATCGCCTGCATGTGCGGGTCGGAATACGCCGCTGCGGTGAGCAACAAACGGAAGAATTTGTGCTGTGCATCGGCGGCCACCGCACCGGAAGCGCCAAAACCGTAGAACTCGACACGCTGGGCCTGGGACATGGCCGTCACGGCTTTTTGCAACGCCACCGGGTCGAGCTTCTCGCGAACCTCCATCAGCGTGTGCAGGGTCGTGTCGAATATCTTCAGGCTGTAGTCGGCGACTGAGTCGTCTTCATGGATGGCAAACTGGCCGAAGCTCGCACCAGCCGCCAGGCTCTGCGCCAACTTGAGCTTCAGATCCTGGAAACCCGAACAACCAATGGCCCGGCAAAAACGCACGATGGTCGGCTCGCTGATACCGACGCTGTGGGCAAGATCAGCCATGGAACTGTGCATCACGGCCGCCGGATCAAGCAGTACGTGATCAGCGACTTTCAGCTCCGACTTGCGCAGCAGGTGGCGTGATTGGGCGATGTGTTGCAACAGGTTCAAGGGGCTGGACTCTTGTTATGGGCGGGCGCCGGGATGTAGCAAGCTTGTAGTTATACTACAAGAATTGGCCTTTTGCCTGTCCAATACGTAACTGGATTGTCTCGCGGCCCCTTTGTTTTGGCCGAGGATCGCCCGATGTAGCAGCCTGGGCCGTAGCGCAAACCCTCTGCGCTGTCGATCGCCTGACTTCCCGACCCGGCCAGAGCTTCCAACGTGAGCAATAGCGTCTATTTCTAATGAGCCAAACACTCAATAACAGCCCTCAACAACATACCTCTACAACCATAGGCAGTAAATCACAAGCCAAAACCACGTAGACCTTCGAAAGCTCATTTCTCCTTACAATACCAACCGCCACTTAACTAACACTATCAAGTTAAAGCCGTTATATTGGGTCCCGCAGGAAGCAATCAACTTTAATTAAAGGAGTTACTACTTTGAAAATTTCAACTAAAGATTGGACAGCACAAATCGATCGTATGCCAGGCGCTGCATCTTTCCGCACCTTCGGCACCGTAACCGTAGTAAATTCCGGCGTTATCCCGACGCTGGTCCGGAGCGACAAACAGGACAAATCTTTTGATCTACGGTTGGAGTTGATACTTCAAAACTCCGACGGAGTTTCGCTACAAGTGCTCACAGACAAGGTTGTCGAATACAAAGAGCTGGGTGCATCCAACGTCACCGGCGTAAGTATCTTTTTTGAAGGGAAGTTACTACACCACATTGATGAAGTTCTAGTTACCGACTAAGCATTCGGCCACAAACAACTTCCCGCCTGACGCATTCGGCGTCAGACGGGAAGTTTCAATCGGCGATCAGGTTTATCCAGCCAAGTGTTCCATCCGCAACAACCCAGCCAGCTCCTCGGCTTCCACCGGCCGACTGATCAGATACCCCTGCACCTCATCGCAACGCTCGCTCCTGAGGAAGTCGAGCTGCTCCTGCCGCTCAACGCCTTCGGCGACTACCTTGAGCGACAACCCATGGGCCATTGCAATAATCGCTCGTGTAATCGCCGCGTCTTCTCCACCCTCCCCTAGCCCACGAATGAAGGCTTGGTCGATCTTCACGTAATCCACCGGAATGCGCTTGAGGTAGCTCAGGGATGAGTAGCCAGTACCAAAATCGTCGATCGCCAGCTTGACCCCAAGGTCGCGCAGCTGCTGGAACGTGGCAATGATGTGTTCGACGCTGTCGAGCAACTGGCTCTCGGTCAACTCCAGCTCCAGGTGCTGGGGCTCCAGGCCGGTTTCTTCCAGCACTTGCCGCACCAGGCTGACAAGCTTTCCCTGGCGCAATTGGTGCACCGACAGGTTGACCGACATCCTGATCGGCGCAAGCCCTTGGCGCTGCCATTCGCATGCCTGCCAACAGGCCTGGCGCAACACGAACTCTCCAATCGAACCGATTAGCCCGGTCTCTTCAGCCAAGCCAATGAAATCCCCCGGTGGGACTTGACCCATGGTTGGATGGTCCCAGCGCACCAACGCCTCGGCGCCGTTCAGGCGACCGGTCGCCAGGCACAGCTTGGGCTGATAGAAGACCTTCAGCTGTTTTTCTTCGAGAGCCTTGCGCAACTGGTTTTCCAGTTGCAGCCGCTCCAGCGTGCTGGCCTGCAAACTGTCGGTGTAAAACTGAAAGTTATTACCTCCCAGATGCTTGGCATGTTGCATGGCTATGTTTGCCTGGCTGACCAGTGTGGAAACTTCCCGCGCATTGTCAGGCAACAGGCTGATGCCGATGGATGCGCTGATCACCAGCTCGTGGCCTTCGACGGTCAGCGGCACCCGCAGCTTGGCCGCCAGCCGGGTCGCCACCCGGGCGAGACTCGAAAGGTTGCCATAGGCGTCGAACAGTACCGCGAACTCGTCGCCGGACAACCGGGCGATGGTGTCGGCTTCGGGCAATGCATTGATCAAGCGCCGGGCCATTTTCTGCAGTAATTGGTCGGCGATGTCATGACCAAGGCTGTCGTTGAGCAGCTTGAAGCGGTCCAGGTTGATGTGCAGCAACGCCAGGCTCCGCCGCCCGCCCTGGCGCACTCGCTGGTGGGCTTCATTCAGGCGCTCGCGGAACAGCGAGCGGTTCGCCAACCCGGTCAGCTCATCGTAATGGGTGAGGTAACGCATCCGCTCTTCAGACTCGCGTCGAGCCGAAAGATCAGCGAAGAAGCCCACTATATGACTGATGTTTCCCCGAAGGTCTCGCACAACATTCAACTGCAGCCACTGCGGGTAGAGTTCGCCGTTGGCGCGCGCCTCCACCAATTCGCCTTGCCAAGTACCGTGCTGCTTCAAGGCCTGGCGGATGATCGGATAGTGCCGGCGCGCGTCGCGACTGCACGGCAAATCAACCACATTGCAACCCAGCATGTCGGCGATATTGAAGCCCGTCACCCGTGTGAACGCTTGATTGGCCGCAAGCAACGCGTAGTTGGGGTCGAAAATCACAATGCCTTCGCTGGCGGCTTCGAACACCGTGGCCGCCAGTTGCCGCTGTTGTTCAAGCTCTTTGCTGGCGCTGATGTTTCGCCGGGTGCCGACCATGCGCAGCACCCGACCACTCGCGCTGCGCTCCACCGCCCGGCCGCGATCTTCGATCCAGACCCAATGACCGTCCCCATGGCGCACTCGGTATTCGATCTGATAATCCTCGCTGCGCCCTTTGAGATGCTCGATCAGGGCGCGCTTGAGCGCCGGGAGATCCTGAGGATGCAGGCGCGGAGTGAGATGACTGAGCATGGCAGTGATGTATTCGGGCTCCAGGCCAAACAGCTCCTTGAGCTGAGTGTGATGGACTTCATCGGTCTGCAGGTTCCAGTCCCACAACCCCAGCTCGCTTGCCTTTAGGGCCAGCGCCAGACGCGCTTCACTTTTACTCAGGGCTTGGCTGGCCGCCTCCAGCTCAAGGCTGCGCTGCTCGACCCGCGCCTCCAGCCCAACCTGCGCCGTACGCAGCAGGGCCTCGGCAGAGCGGCGTTGTTCGACTTCCCTGCCCAACGCCTCGTTAAGCTGCGAACTACGGGCTTGCGTCTGCTGCAGATGCTCGATCAGTGCCTGATTCTGGAACCGTCGCAACATTCCATTTCGTATCACTCGGTTGACCTGCCAAGCCACCACGCTGAGCGACACCAGCACAATCAGCCCGAGCCAACCCCATCCGCGCTGATGCTCATCACCACCCCAGAAAAGATAACCGATGGCCGGAAGCAGACAGGGCAGCGTAAAGGATAGGAATGCCGGAAGGCTCACGGCATAAGCGACGCTGGCCGAGAGGGTGGCTGCGCCGATCAGCCCAAACACCCATGCCTGCTGCTGAAAGCTGTCGGCCGGCACCAGGGCGATGCCGGCAGCCGCCAACGTCAGACCGGTCATGGCCGAGCCCAACAAAAACATACGCAACCAGACCGGGTGCGCCTGGCGGCTGGGCATCGCTGAATCGAAAGCGGCCACCTGAATCACCCGCAGCGCCACCAGTGACAGCAGCCAGACCAGCCACACACTCACCAGGAAATAACGCGACGGCTCCCACAACAGCGCGGCGCAGACCAGCCCGTTGATGAGCATGAAGAGGGTGGGCAGCAGCGAGCCCTGGTACAACAACCTTGTGCGTTCAACCGCCATTTCCGTGGCGTATTGCTTGCAGATGATCCGCGGCTCCACACAAGGGCCCGCCAGATCGGAATTGAAGGTCATAGGTGATGTTCTTGTTCTTATTCAAGGATGCATGGTGCATCCGAAACGAGCCCCGAGCATACACAAGCCAAAGGGCATCCCACACTGCTCTCGCTCATAAAAATGCCGAAAAAACTGCCATTTCATTGAGTGCCAGTCGCGTCAAGCCCGACCTGCAGAGGCTTGTAGACGCTGACCAGCCGGTCATCACCAAACGGTCTTTTTATCGGCTGATGCGAAGCTCGGTTTGCCCGGGGTGACGCCGCACCCTAGAATGCTTCGATGCGCGATGATCTCTCCCTTCTGTTGAATTCCCTAAACGACGCCCAACGCCAGGCAGTTGCTGCCTCCGTGGGTCGTCAATTGGTCCTGGCCGGTGCCGGCTCCGGCAAGACCCGAGTGCTGGTGCACCGTATCGCCTGGTTGATCCAGGTCGAGAACGCCTCGCCCCATTCGATTCTGTCAGTGACTTTTACCAACAAGGCCGCTGCCGAGATGCGTCATCGCATCGAACAGTTGATGGGCCTCAATCCGGCTGGCATGTGGGTCGGTACGTTCCACGGCCTGGCGCACCGCCTGTTGCGTGCCCATTGGCAGGAGGCCGGCCTGAGCCAGACCTTCCAGATCCTCGACAGCGACGATCAGCAGCGGTTGGTCAAGCGCGTCATCCGCGAACTGGGCCTGGACGAACAACGCTGGCCCGTCCGTCAGGCCCAGTGGTTCATCAACGGCCAGAAAGACGAAGGCCTGCGCCCGCAACACATCCAGGCCAGTGGCGACTTGTTCCTGGCGACCATGCGCAGCATCTACGAAGCCTACGAAGCAGCATGCCAGCGTGCCGGGGTCATCGACTTTTCGGAGCTGCTGCTGCGGGCGCTGGACCTGTGGCGCGACCATCCGGGCTTGCTGGCGCACTATCAGAAACGCTTCCGGCATGTCCTGGTAGACGAATTCCAGGACACCAACGCCGTTCAGTACGCGTGGCTGCGCCTGCTTGCCAAGGGCGGCGACAGCCTGATGGTCGTAGGCGACGACGACCAGTCGATCTACGGCTGGCGCGGTGCCAAAATCGAAAATATTCATCAGTATTCGGCGGACTTTCCGGACGCCGAAGTCATCCGCCTGGAACAGAACTACCGCTCCACCGCCGGTATCCTCAAGGCCGCCAACGCTCTCATCGCCAACAACACCGGCCGCCTGGGCAAAGAGCTGTGGACTGACGGCAGCGAAGGTGAGGCGATCAATCTCTACGCCGCATTCAATGAACACGATGAAGCCCGCTATGTAGTGGAAACCATCGAAAGCGCGTTGAAAACCGGCCTGGCCCGCAGCGATATCGCCATCCTGTATCGCTCCAACGCGCAGTCGCGGGTCCTGGAAGAAGCCTTGTTGCGCGAACGGATCCCATACCGGATCTACGGCGGCCAACGCTTCTTCGAGCGCGCGGAGATCAAAAACGCCATGGCCTACCTGCGCCTGATCGAAGGGCGCGGCAACGATGCCGCCCTGGAGCGGGTGATCAACGTGCCGACGCGGGGCATTGGCGAGAAAACCGTCGAAGCGATTCGCGACCATGCCCGCCACGGCCATGTGTCGATGTGGGAAGCCATGCGCCAGTTGGTCGACAACAAAGGCGTAACCGGCCGCGCAGCCGGGGCGCTGAAGGCGTTTATCGATCTGATAGAGGACCTGGCTGCCAAATGCGCCGAAATGCCCCTGCACTTGATGACCCAGACCGTCATCGAGCAGTCTGGCCTGATTGCCTACCACGAAGCGGAAAAGGGCGAGAAAGGCCAGGCCCGGGTGGAAAACCTTGAGGAACTGGTCAGCGCTGCGCGCAACTTCGAAACCACGGACGAAGATGGGGACCTGTCCCCCTTGTCGGCATTCCTGGGGCATGCGTCCCTGGAGGCCGGCGACACCCAGGCCGATGAGCACGAGGACAGCATCCAATTGATGACCCTCCACAGCGCCAAGGGCTTGGAGTTCCCGTACGTATTCCTGGTGGGCATGGAGGAAGGCCTGTTTCCTCATAAGATGAGCCTGGAAGAGCCGGGCCGCCTGGAAGAAGAACGGCGTCTGGCCTACGTCGGCATCACCCGGGCCATGCAGAACCTGGTGCTGACCTATGCCGAAACCCGTCGCTTGTATGGCAGCGAGACCTACAACAAGGTGTCTCGTTTCGTACGCGAAGTGCCGAAGGGTCTCATCCAGGAAGTGCGACTTTCCAACAGCGTCAGCCGTCCGTTCGGCGGCAGCCAGCAGCAAGGCACCAGCAGCCTGTTTGGCGGCAGCGATATACCGGAAACCGGCTTCAGCCTCGGCCAGGCTGTGCGCCATTCGGTATTTGGCGACGGCGTGATCCTCAATTTCGAAGGCGCTGGAGCCCAGGCTCGGGTCCAGGTCAACTTCAGCGAAGGCAGCAAATGGCTGATGCTGGGGTATGCCAAGCTGGAAGCAATCTAAGATTCGCAGGACCCTATGGGAGCGAAGGCCCGCCCCCATAGGTGATCCACTGAGCTTTCCGATAGAACTTGTTTACCTTTCCTACAGCCCAAAGCGAACAAGCCTTCTTGCGCAGCCGAACCTGAACCTCGGCTGTCATGCAAAAGCCCGAAACACTCTGCCGCTAGCCAGCAACAGCTCACCTGTGCAACATGGGCCGCGTGCTACTCACAAATGGGAATGCCTTTATATGAAACGTTTTCTTAGCATCGCCATGGCGCTGTGCATCGGCCTGACGATGGCAATCGACGCCAATGCCGCCAAGCGTTTTGGCGGTGGTAAAAGTTCGGGCGCGGCCCCGACTCACCAGACCAGCCAGATGGCGCCGTCCTCTGCGGCCGGGTCCACTGCCGCCACCGCAGGCGCGGCCGGTGCCGCAGGCGCTGCCACCAAGGCCAGCGGCGCATCGCGCTGGCTCGGCCCCCTGGCCGGTATCGCCGCCGGTGGCCTGCTCGCCTCCATGTTCATGGGCGACGGCTTCCAAGGCATGCAGATCTTCGACATCCTGATCATGGCGGTCATCGCCTTCCTGGTCTTCCGCTTCATTGCCGCTCGTCGTCGCAAGCAGCAAGAGCAACTGGCTCCAGCCGGTCACGCGCCAATGCAGCGTGAGGTGTTCAACCAGCCGCCAGCCAGCGGTTCGATTTTCGGTGGTTCGGCAGCGCCTGTGGCCGCTCGTCCGGTCATCAATGCGCCGGCCTGGTTCAATGAACAACGTTTCATCGAAGCAGCACGTAGCCATTTCATGTCCCTGCAGCAACATTGGGATGCGAACGAAATGGACAAAATTGCCGAGTTCGTGACCCCGCAACTGCTGGAGTTCCTTAAGCGCGAACGTGCCGAGCTGGGTGATGGCTTCCAGTCCACCTATATCGATAATCTGCAAGTGCAACTGGACGGCGTCGACGATCGCGCCGACAAGACCATCGCCACCCTGACCTTCAGCGGTGTGTCGAAGGATTCTCGCTTCGACAAAGGCGAAGCGTTCAGCGAAAGCTGGAACATGGAACGCGCCCAGGGCGATGACCAGCCTTGGATGGTGGCCGGCATTCGCCAGAACGGTTGAACCTTTGCCCGTTTTGCATGTTGAAATAAAAGAACCCCGGCTCAGGCCGGGGTTTTCTATTTCGCGGTTGCATCTATAGCGAGCTACTGTATAAACCGCTCCATGTAAAACCGCGCCATCGAGAAAGAGGATCCCCGGACGTGGAAGAAATCATCGAACAATTGCGTGAAGCCAACGAGCCCGTACCGGTCCCGCTGGAGCTGCCCGACGAAGATTTGCTGGTAGAGATCGAAGAGCAGCTGTTCATCGATATACCGTTCGTGTTCAGGGAGTTCTTGCTGACGGTCAGCGACGTTGTATACGGCAGCCTGGAACCGGTAACCGTTACCGACCCGCAATCCCACACCTATTTGCCGGATGTAGCGGCAAATGCCTGGGACGCTGGCGTGGACCGCAGCCTGATTCCGATCTGCCAGGACGGCGACGATTACTATTGCGTCGAAGAGGACGGCACCGTGGTGCTGTGGCAGGCCGAAGAAGAACTGATCGCCGAGGAAACCTGGGAATCAGTCTGGCACTGGGCGCGGGACGTCTGGCTGGAAAGCTGATCCGCCAAATGCCGGCCGTCGGTCAATGCCCGGAGGATTCCTTGTGATTGTCCAAGGTTTCCAGCAACGCCACCTGCATACGCGTGTGAAGGCGCACAAACCAGCGCCAGAGCAGCGCCGCCACGGCAATCGCCACCACGGCGATCAATACCAGCAACTTGTTGGTCGGTAGAATACTGGCCGACAAGGCTGCCAACAGCAGGAAAATCACCAGTAGCGAAAGAATGGGGATCACTTCGGCGATCACCCGACGGACGCGGTGAGTGTGACGGCCGGCCATTTCCGGCTTCACACCCAGCTCTGCCAGCAGCATCGACAACGCCTTGAGCTTGCGATACGCAGCAATCAGGAACGGCAGTGACAACAGTAATGCCCCGCCCCAGATCAATGCTTTCTGCCAGCTTGGATCGCTGATCCAGGCTTGCAGATACGTCGACATCCACTCGGCGAAATAACCGCCAGAAACGAAAATCGCGATCACCAACGCCAGATTGACGCCCACCTGCAACAAAATCCGCCGGATCATAGCCGCCACCAACGCGCCCTCGCCTTGAGGCTGGATGCTGCGCAACCATTCGCCATACATCCCTAACACCCGTGCCAGCCGTTGCGGCATCATCGTCGCCAGTTTCACAGATAAGGGGTCCGCAGCACGGATCAGGTAAGGGGTGGACAGCGTAGTCAGCACCGAGACGGCGACGGCTACCGGGTAGAGGAAGTCACTGGTGACCTGCAATGTCATCCCCAGCGAAGCGATGATGAAAGAAAACTCGCCAATCTGCGAAAGCCCCATCCCAACGCGCAGTGAGGTACGTCCATCGTTACCGGCGATAAAGGCACCAAGGCCGCAGGACAACATCTTGCCCAACACCACCGCTACGGTGATTACCGCGATAGGCCAGGCATATTGCAGCAGAATCGCAGGATCGAGCATCAAGCCGATGGCGACGAAAAAAATGGCGCTGAACAAGTCACGCACCGGCTCGACCAGTCGCTCGATTTTCAGCAGCTGCCGGGATTCGGCCATGATTGCACCGATCAGAAACGCTCCCAGTACCATGCTGTACTCGAGCTTTACCACCAGCAGGCAGAAGCCGAAGCACAAGCCCAACACGGTGATGAGCAGCATCTCGTTGCTGTCGAATTTTGCCACATAGGCCAAGAGCCTCGGCACCAGCAAAATGCCGATCACCAGGGCGACGATCATGAACAGCGACAACTTGCCCACCGTCGAAAAAACTTCGCCGGAGCTGACCGTGCCGCTGACGGCGATGCTCGACAGCAAGGCGATGATGCCGATGCCAAGGATATCCTCGACAATCAGGACGCCGAATATGAGCTGCGCGAAGCGCTCGTTTTTCATCTTCAAGTCATTGAGCGCCTTGACGATGATCGTCGTCGAGGAGATTGCGAGAATAGCGCCGAGAAACAGCGAATCCATGGTGCTCCAATCGAACCAGCGACCTATCTCGTAGCCGATCCAGATCATCAGCACGATCTCGAGGAACGCAGCGATGAATGCCGTGGCCCCCACTTTGAACAGCTTGCGCAGGCTGAACTCCAGGCCCAGGCAAAACATCAGGAAGATCACCCCAAGCTCGGCCAGGGTCTTTATGGTGTCTTCGTCATGGATGAACCCGAACGGCGGTGTGTGCGGGCCGATGATGAAGCCTGCGACGATGTAGCCCAGCACCACCGGTTGTTTGAAACGATGAAAGAGTACGGTCACCAGCCCCGCAGCCATCATGATGATCGCCAGATCCTGGATAAAACTGATGGCATGCATATACGCGGCTCCCTGTTCAAAATGACTCATCGTTGGTGGATAAGTCCGTTTCCTTTGTAGGAAATGCCCTTGCGAGGGGCTTTTGAAGGGTAACACCGCGACTTCTGGCAGAAAGACGGTGCAATATATCGAAACAGATCCACCGAAGCGTGACGGCAACTGCGGGCGCAACGTCCCGATATCGGTGGTTTTGGAATGATCCGCCAGCGTCCGCAGAGGCGCACTCCCGATTGGCTGCCTTGAACCGTGAGAATGTTATGGAACCCGGAAACGCCCAGCTGTCGATGACGGTATTGATGACCCCCGATATGGCCAACTTTTCTGGCAATGTCCATGGCGGCACGTTGCTCAAATACCTCGACGAAGTCGCCTACGCCTGTGCCAGCCGTTACGCGGGGAGATATGTGGTGACGCTGTCGGTCGACCAGGTCATTTTTCGCGAGCCGATTCACGTTGGCGAGCTGGTGACGTTCCTCGCGTCGGTAAACTACACCGGCAATACCTCGATGGAAGTCGGCATCAAGGTCGTGACCGAAAACATTCGTGAACGCTCGGTCCGCCATACCAACAGCTGCTTTTTCACCATGGTTGCGGTGGATGACCAGCGCAAGCCCGCGCCCGTTCCTCCCTTGCAGCCGCAAAATGGCGAGGAAAAACGCCGTTACGAACAAGCCCAGCAACGGCGTCAGATCCGCCAGGAGCTGGAGCGGCGTTACCAGGAAATCAAGGCAGACGGGCCTTGATAGGGCTGTCAAAAATCAATGTGGGAGCGAATTTGCTCTCACATTGATTTTTTCGGTCATAGGTTGATCGGCACGGCTTCGAAGCGCACGCGCGGATGAGCGATTCGATCCTGGGCGCGAACCAACTGCAGCTCGTAGCTTGCACACGCCTGGGTTTCCAGCAGCACTTCGTGCACCGCCGCAGCGGTGAATTCGAAAGCCGCTACCAGGCTGTCTCCCAACAATAGCCGCGCCAGGAACAATCCCGAGGTCAGGTCACCCACCCCCACTGGTTGACGGGGAAACGCCAGCAATGGGCGGCGCAGATGCCAGCTGCCATCAGCTGTCACCAGCAGCATTTCGAAGCTGTCGTCTGGCTTGCCGAGGTAAGCCAAGTGCTTGACCAGCACTACCT
Organism: Pseudomonas sp. SWRI154; assembly: GCF_014268645.1. Taxonomy (NCBI): domain Bacteria; kingdom Pseudomonadati; phylum Pseudomonadota; class Gammaproteobacteria; order Pseudomonadales; family Pseudomonadaceae; genus Pseudomonas; species Pseudomonas sp. SWRI154. The sequence goes on along the minus strand of NZ_JABWQW010000009.1, from coordinate 87,036 downwards.
TCGGTCCACGGGCCAACAGCGCGCGAGCCATGGCCAGGCAATCGAGTAAGGATTGCGCCTTGCGCCCGGAAAAGCTGTCCAGCTCCAACTGGTTCGGACACATGATGTCCGCCACGGCGGCCGCCTCTTCCAGCAGGAATTCGCTCACCTCGGGCGCCACGATGCAGCCTTTCTCCGGATGCCCCATGACAGGGTCACACAGGTACAGCGCCTTGGGATTGCATGCCTTGATCCGCGCTACGCCCGCCAGAATCGCTTGTCCCTGGGCGGCGCTACCCAGATAACCAGACAGCACCGCGTCGCAATTGCCCAACTCGCCAATCGCAGCGATGCCCTCTACCAGAAGCGGTATCTGGGCCGGCGCAAGCACTTCTCCGGCCCACTGTCCGTACTGGGTGTGATTGGAAAACTGCACGGTGTTGAGCGGCCAGACATTTACGCCAACCCGCTGCATCGGAAATACGGCAGCGCTGTTGCCGGCGTGACCAAATATCACATGGGACTGGATGGCAAGCAGATGAGGCGTACGTTTCATGCGGCAGGTTCCGTAAAACGAATGAAATTCAAGCCGCGCAGTATGCGACTAAACACAGCCTGTACGACAGACCGGCGAGACAGTTAAGCTGACGGCAACTTGTTGGAGCACCTCGTTCATGCTGACCCTTGGAAACATTTTCGTGCTGATGCTGCTGGCTACCGGTGGCGCTTGGCTGTGGCACAACCATGGCTTGCGCGAACGGGCCTTGGCAAGGGTCATGCAACATTGCTCCAACCTGAAGATCGAGTTGCTGGACGGCAACGTGGCGCTGCGCAAGATCGGCTTCGTAAAGGACGCCGGCGGGCGACGACGGTTGGCACGGATCTATAATTTCGAGTTCACGGTGACGGGAGAGACCCGTCATTCGGGTACCATCACCCAGTTCGGGGCGCACAGTGCACACATCGAACTCGCGCCCTACCCCATGCCGTTCGAAGAGACGCCGCCTCCGCCGATCGAGTCGGTCCAGACCCGCCCCAGGGCTGAAGTCATCGAGCTGAGCCAGTGGCGCCAGGAGCACAACAAGTGGAAGCCCTGAAATAAGACGGACTCAGGGAAGGCGACAACTCGCCAGGTCTGCTTGAAGCGCTTCCGGGTCTTGCGGCTCGGAGAAAATCAGTTCAATTCGCGAATCCTGCCGCCACTCGCTTGCTTGCCACTCCAACGTCCCGCCTTCCAACGCATTGGCTGAAACCCAACCGCCATCGCTGTGGATGACCATTTTCGCCCGCTCCCAAGTGGCGACTCGCACCCATCGAGACACCGCCGCCACGTTGAATCGTTGGCTCGGATGCCAGCGCCATCCGATGCTCCATCCCTCGCCCTGTTGCTGATAAAGGCAAATCGGCGACGTCGGGTCACTCCAAATGGACGGCATTAGCCCGAGGCTTTTGGGCAGCGCCAAGTTACCCACGACACCGTTGCCGCGAGTGCCAAGGCCAGGCAATCGATCGACAGGCAACGCAGCCTGGTGCGTCCAGTACAACCCAACCTCCGGCAGCTGCGCAGAGATGCGCTGGCGATCGGTTTCGGTCAGGCCTTCGGATTTGTTCAATACCAATAAACCGGCATCAGCCAAGACCTGTCGTTGCGCATCAGGCAATGGCTTGCCATCAGCCAACGCCCGGGCGTCCAACACCAGCACGCAAGGCTGGACCGCCAATACACCCAGCCAGGGCGCGTGGTTCAGCTGCCGCAATAATTGCGCAGGATGACCCAGCCCGGAAGGTTCGATGAACAGACGATGTGGGCGCGACTTGCGCAACAAACGGCCAAGGCCAATCTGAAACGGCGCGCCGTTGACGCAACACAAACAGCCCCCGGCCACTTCGCCCAGTGCGATACCATCGGCAGCCTGGGTCAGCAGCGCGGCGTCCAGGCCGATCTGGCCGAACTCATTGATCAACACCGCCCAGCGTTCATCAGCCGGGCGCTGGGCCAGCAGTTGCCTGATCAAGCTGGTCTTGCCTGCCCCCAAGGGCCCGGCAATGACATGGGTGGGAATGTTCTGCAACATGATCGATAGTTTTTCGACGGAGGTTAACGATGCGAATGATTGGCTGGTTGTTGCTGGCCCTGACTTCGAACCAGGCCATGGCCCAGGCTTGCGTGGTGCACAGCCAGGCTGAGCGGCTCGATGTAAAAGTCTGCCAACAAAACCGCAATATCCCGCAGAAGCTGTTCGCCGACGGTTTCTGCCAGCCAAGCCTGGCCGGGCAGAAAGTCGACGTGCAGTACGTCGAACATTGCCCCGGCGGCGCCTTTGGCATCTGCAGCAACGCCCAGGTCGCCAATATGCCTTATCGCCAGGACATTCACTATTACGGCGTGGCCACCGATGCGGCTTACCTGAAACCCTTTTGTGAGAGCAAAAGCCAAGGAACCTGGCTCAAGCCTTAGGCCAGCCAATCCAGCGAGAGGATCAGCCGACGGTCGCCCGGCGTCGGTTGCGGTGAGCGGTGGATCAGTCCGAAACCTTCATTGCCGTGCCATTTTTCGCCTTTGAGCAGGGCCACTTCGCCGCTGCACATCTGCTGGATCACGTCCGGATCGTCAGGCTCGGCGTCAGGCTGGCCCAGTCGTCGACGGTCCATACCGGCCTCCATCAGCCACTGGCTACCTACACCGGCATACGTGGTGATCAGTCGTACCGGCACATGGTCGACGTGAAAACGCGGGCACATCGCCGAATCCAACGCCCGCAGGCGCACGCCTACGCGTCGGGCGCCCAGCAGGCACGAAAACGCGCTGACCAGCCAGGCCACGTCCGCGACAAAACCTTCATATCCCTGCAGATCGCTGAAACCTGCAGCAAGACCGTGCAGCGTCGGCTGGGTGTCCTCATCCGGCATGTCGAGAACCATCGACTCGGCCACGGACTGGTTCATCGAAACCACCATGGCCGCGAAGTCACTAATATGTGCCGGGAGCTGGCGCTGCCAGACCGCCAGGTTGATGTCATCATCCAGAATCTGCGCCAAGGTCAGCGGGGTATGCCCGTGGACCTGCCGTACCTGTTTCAAACGAGGCGCCAGCATCACGCCGCAACCTCGTCGTGCCAGGGACCGAACGGGTCCGGCAAGTGACGCCAACCTTCAACCCCCAGGCTCATCTCCACGTCGGTGAGCAGGCAGGCGTCCAGTTCGGTGGTGAGCTGGGAAAAATCTATATCCTGACCGATGAACACCAGCTCCTGGCGGCAATCGCCGGTGGTTGCCAGCCAGTTTTTCATGATGGCGGCGGTGTCCTCCTCGTCCCGCGGCCATTGGCCTTTGGGCACAAATCGCCACCAGCGTCCGGCGAAGCCGTGGCGCATCAGACCGCCGGCTTGCGACCAACCGCCGGCCTCCTCGTGTTTGCTCGCCAGCCAGAAAAAACCCTTGGAGCGCAACAGCGTGCCGTTGGTCCATGGGCGATCGATAAAGCTGAAGAACCGTTGCGGATGGAACGGACGGCGGGCACGGTAAGCCGTCGACGCGATGCCGTATTCCTGGGTTTCGGGCACATGCTCGCCGCGCAGCTCCCGCAGCCAACCGGGCGCCTGCGAGGCGCGCTCAAAGTCGAAGCGGCCGGTGTCGAGGATCGTTTCAAGCGGTACCTGGCCCATGACCATTGGAACAATCTGCGCTTGGCTGTTGAGGCGCTTCAAAATTGCCGTCAGTTCTTCCCGTTCGTGACGGCTGATCAGATCGATCTTGCTGATCAGGATCACGTCGGCAAACTCGACCTGTTCAATCAGCAAATCGGTGATCGAGCGCTCATCGTCTTCCCCGAGGGTTTCGCCCCTTGTCGAAAGGTTCTCGGCGGCCTGGTAATCCTTCATGAAATTCACACCGTCGACCACGGTGACCATGGTGTCGAGCCTCGCCACATCGGCCAGGCTGCGACCTTCTTCATCACGAAAGGTAAACGTCTCGGCCACGGGCATCGGCTCCGAAATACCGGTGGACTCAATCAGCAAATAATCGAAGCGCCCTTCCCTGGCCAGCTTGCCGACTTCTACCAACAAGTCCTCACGTAGCGTGCAGCAGATACATCCATTGCTCATCTCCACCAATCGCTCTTCGGCTCGATTGAGCGTGACATCTCGCTGGACTTCGCTGCCATCGATGTTGATCTCACTCATATCGTTGACGATCACCGCGACGCGCAGATTGTCGCGATTGCGCAAGACGTGATTAAGCAAGGTACTTTTACCGGCACCGAGGAATCCGGAAAGCACGGTGACTGGGAGGCGCTTGGGCATCAGGTTTATCCTCATCAGGGCAGCGGCCGCTGGCGACGTAGTTGTGGCGTGTCACGGCTCGTTATCAGACTTGGGTTCGGCCAAGGTCTGTTTTGTTGATGTTATACTATAACCTCAAAAGCGACCTTTCCAATTTTCCTCCGCCCGTTTGAGAATTAAATCCATGCACAACCTCTGTCGGTACTTGGTCGCGGGGTGTTTGATGATGCTGGTCGCCCCAGGCGTATCCGCGCAAAGTCCTTTGTTGGCAAAATGCACCCGCAGCGCCAATGTGCTTGCTTGTGCGGATGCACAAGGCAACGCCTATGGCGTCTCAACGGCTGGAAATACGATCTATCTGCGCGGATTCGAGGTATCGGGCCGCCGCTCCTGGGCCCAAACAAACAGCCGTTACGGACAGCTGACTTTTTTCACGGGATTGGCTTCAGATGGCGAAGCCTGGGTTGGATACAGTCGTCGCGTAGGCTGGACAACGATCAATCGTTTCTCCAGCTCCGGGGGCAGCGCCGGGAAATTCGTGTGCGGGCGAATGATGGGCTGCCAGGATTCGGCGCGCTGATGTTTTTACGTGGACCGACCAGCCGCAGGTAAATGAAACTCTGTTCATAAAAAAGGTGTCGTGGCTTTTATTGTTATACTATAACATTAAAAACGAGCCCCTCACGGACCTTAAAAATGAACGCGTTAACTCTGCCGGATATAGCGGCGCAGGCCTCTCGCCAAGCTTTGCCTTTGGAGTGGGTAGGAATGTGCGGCATCGCAGTGCCGGTATTGGTGAACGGCCAGAGATTGAGCGCAACGGCAGACGCCGGTGTCAGTCTCGATGACGGCGAGGCGCGTGGCATCCATATGTCACGCTTGTATCTGGCATTACAAACGCTAGAAGAGGCCCCGCTCTCTCCGGTTCTTTTACGCCAAATCCTCCAGCAATTTCTTGTTAGCCATGATGGACTGTCCCGTAACGCTTCCCTGACTTTGCATACTGACTTGTTATTAAAGCGCCCCGCGCTGGTCAGCCCATTGGCCGGCTGGAAGCGTTATCCAATCTCCATCGAAGCTCACTTGAAAAACTCAGTGTTCCACGTGGAACTCGAAATTCAGATTCCTTATTCATCGACGTGCCCTTGCTCTGCGGCGCTGGCGCGGCAGTTGATCCAGCAACAATTCGTCGCCGATTTCGCCAACAAAGCCCTTGAGCATGCGCAAGTGCTCGCTTGGCTAGGCTCAACGAAAGGCATCGTTGCCACCCCTCATAGCCAACGCAGCGTGGCCACCCTTGCCGTGCGGCTGACCCCCAACGTCGCCGAGCTTCCGTTAGTCACGATTATCGATGAGGCCGAAAAAGCCCTCGGCACCGCTGTACAAACCGCCGTCAAACGCGCCGATGAGCAAGCGTTCGCCCTCGCCAATGGCCAAAACCTGATGTTCTGCGAGGACGCTGCGCGTCGATTGAACAGGGCGCTGAGAAGCGTGCCTTCAATCACTTCATTCGACGTGCGAGTGGTTCATGCCGAAAGCCTGCATGCCCATGATGCTGTTGCACGAAGCCATTGGAACGGGGAGCAATCATGATCCGCTGCCGAGACCTACGCTGGGGCGCACCCGGCCAACCCCTGACGCCGCCCCTTCATATGGAGCGGCCGGAAGGTAGTCTGACGGCGATTATTGGCGCGAACGGCGCGGGAAAAAGCAGTCTGCTGAAAGTAATCGCCGGGCTGCAAAAGCCCCTGTCGGGAAGCGTGCTAATCAAGGTTCCACGGCGCGGCGGCGTGTCATTTCTGCCCCAGCAGCAACACCTGGATCGGCAGTTTCCCATCAGTCTGCAGGAGTTGGTGGCCGCTGGCTCCTGGGGCTCAAGACATACTCCAGCCACACGAAATCAGCGACTCAAGGCTGTCCTGGACGATTGGGCATTGAGCGGTCTTGAGCAACGGCCGCTAATGGCGCTTTCGGGAGGCGAGCTGCAACGTGCCCTGCTCGCCCGCTTGAGCCTGGCCGAAGCGCCGCTTTTATTACTCGACGAGCCCCACGCGGCCCTCGACGAACAGGGCCAGACCTTGCTGTGGAAACACATTCATCAATGGCATCGCGAGGGGCGCACCTTGGTGGTGGTCTGCCATGACTTGGCTGCCGTGCACCGACACATCCCTCACACATTGTTGATCAGACCCACCGGATGCGAGTTGGGTCGCAGCGCCGATCTCATCGCCCAGCCCACTTACACACAGGTGGCTTGATGCTCGCCGCCGCTCAACTCTGGCTACCCTTCCAGGAATTCGTCTTTATGCGTCGAGCCTTGCTCGGCGGCCTGGTGTTGGCGTGCAGCACGGCGCCGCTGGGAGTGTTCCTTATCCTAAGGCGCATGAGCCTGATCGGCGATGCGGTGGCTCACGGCATTTTGCCAGGCGCAGCCCTCGGTTTCTGGTTCGCCGGGCTGAGCTTGCCGGCCTTGACTCTGGGCGGCCTGGGCGCCGGCCTGAGCATGGCCGGGTTGGCTGCCTGGATCACCCGACGTACTGGCCTGAGGGAAGATGCCAGCCTGGCGGCGATCTATCCAATCTCCTTGGCCGCGGGCGTGTTGATTCTCGGCATGGCCGGTAAACGCCTGGACTTGCTGCACTTATTGTTCGGCTCGGCACTGGCCGTGGACGGCCCGACACTCACCGGGATGCTCTGGGTCTCTGTGGCCAGCCTGGCCGCAATGGCGCTGATCTATCGTCCCCTGCTGCTCGATACCCTCGACCCCTTGTTCCTGCAAACCGTCAGCCGTCTCGGGCCGTTGGCCCATGGGGTATTCCTGACCCTCGTGGTGCTCAATCTGGTGATCGGCTTCCAGGCGATCGGCGCATTGATGGTCGTCGGCCTGATGATGTTGCCAGCGGCCGCTTCGAGATTCTGGAGCCGTCGCTTGCCCATGCTGATAGGGGTCGCGGCACTGCTCGGTTGCCTCTCGGTATGGCTGGGCCTGCTGCTGTCGTTCTATCTGTCGCTGCCCAGCGGGCCGGCCATCGTCCTGGTGGCGGGCGCGTCTTATCTGCTGTCCGTGATATTCGGTCCGGTGCACGGTTTGCTGCGCCGCCCGCCCCTGCTTACATCCCAATGAGGTGTTTCCCGATGCGCGTCCTGTTTCTGATATTCAGCTTGATGCTGTCCATGTCCTTGTCTGCCGCAGAAAAGCTCCACGTGGTCACCAGCTTCTCCATCCTGGCCGACATGACCCAACAGGTCGGCGGCGAACACATTCAGATCATCAACATGGTAGGACCGGACGCCGATGCGCATACCTACGAGCCCACGCCGGACGACGCCAAGGCATTGCTCGCGGCAAAGCTGATCATCAAAAACGGACTGGGCTTCGAGCCGTGGCTGGACCGCCTGGTCACCAGCACTGAAACCAGCGCCCCGGTTATCAGCGCCAGCCGTGGCGTGATCCCGCGTTCGCTGGATGAAGATGGCGAGACCATCCCCGACCCGCATGCCTGGCATAACCTTGCCAATGCCGAACTGTACGTCAGCAATATCACCAAGGCGCTGATAGCCGCCGACCCGGCCAACAAGGCCGACTACGAACGAAACAGCCAGGCTTACCTGAAGAAGATCTACGCCCTGCTCGCCGAAGCCAAGGCCAAGTTCGGTGCACTGCCTCCGGGCAATCGCAAGATCGTTACGTCCCATGATGCATTCGGTTACCTGGGCCAAGCCTATGGCATCGACTTCATGGCGCCCCAAGGCTTGTCCACCGAGCGTGAGCCGTCGGCGGCGGAAGTTGCCGCCCTGATCACTCAAATTCGCCAGGCGAAAGTCAAAGCGGTGTTCATGGAAAACATCAAGGACGCACGTCTGCTCAAGCAGATCGCCGACGAAAGCGGCGCACACATCGGCGGTACGCTGTACTCCGACGCCCTCGCTGCCAGCGGCCCCGCCAGTACCTTCACCGGCCTGTTCGGGTACAACCTCAACACGCTGTACGAGGCATTGAGCCGGCCTTGATCGGCTGGGCTAGCAACACGCAACCCGGCCGAGCGAACGCCCTCGTCCAGGGGCTGGTTTGAAACAGGTCAAGCCCTCGGCTTGACCGTGCCGCAATCCTGCCCCAGCCACACGGCTCGAGTGTCCAGGCTACCGTTCTGCTGGATGCCAGTGGCGTTGAACGTGCCGTTGACCTTAGTGGTGAATTCTCGATCGCTCTGGAATGTCGCGATACCGTTGCCCTGGGCTTTAGGGCAACTGAAGCGAAACTTCCACTGATTGCCGGTTCGCTCGGTGATCTGCTGTTTGCATCCCGATTGCGGGTCCTGCAATGGAATGTCGTTGGTCTGGACCTGTGCCGGAGTCAGGCACACCCGGATGCCTTTGCCGCCCATGGTAATGCCTTGCTTCTCGAGCATTGCCCGTTGCTCCGGCGTCATCTGGCCTTGCAACTGGCCGAGGATCAATTGCAGGTCCGGCAGGTTCTGGTTGTCGACTTTCATATTGCTTGTCGTCAATTCCCACAGGCCCGGTTGAAGCATCTGCGCCTGAGCCGCCACAGGAACCGACAAGCCAACGGCCAAGGCCAAACCCAGCAGACGAACTTTCATTGCAAAAACTCCAGAGGACAAGTGGCCGTTAGACGCCTTCCGCAGACTTCGGTTCAGGCTCGGGGCGAGTGAATTAAATAGCGACATTCGCGGCAGAACATGGTCTGTTAAGCATCGAACCTCAGGAGCACGGCTGCCCCATGGATTATTTCGGCCCGCATGTTTTTGGTTACCTGATCGCGCTGCTTCACACCCTCGGTTCCATTGCCGCCGTTCATGCGGTGCTTACCGTGCGAACCGCCCAAGGCTCGATCGCCTGGGCCCTGTCACTGGTGTTCATTCCCTACCTGACACTGATTCCCTACCTGGTTTTTGGTCGCAGCACCTTCGACGGTTACATCAAGGCGCGCCGGCAAGCCAACGAAGAAATGCGCAAGGCAATCTCCGAATTGAATTGGCGCCCCTGGGTCGAAGAAGCGCTGACCGCCCGCGCGTCCCAGGCTTATGCTTCGTTACGGGCGATGCCTAAATTGGGCCGGGCACCGTGCCTGGCGAACAATCAGGTGCGGTTGCTGGTGGACGGCCAGGTAACGTTCGAGGCTATTTTCCAAGCCATTGAAAACGCCCGGGAAGCGGTGCTGGTTCAGTTCTTCATCATCCACGACGACCGTCTCGGACAACGCTTGCAGGCACTGCTTTTAAAGAAAGCCGCCGAAGGCGTCGCGGTGTACCTGCTTTATGACCGTATCGGCAGCCATTCCCTTCCCCACCGTTACGTCCAGTCGCTACGTGACGGCGGCGTCCACGTGAAGGCGTTCGCCACTCGCAGCGGCTGGCTCAACCGGTTCCAGGTCAACTTTCGCAACCACCGCAAGATTGTCGCTGTGGACGGCGTCCTGGGCTTCGTCGGCGGCCACAATGTGGGCGATGAATATCTGGGGGAAAAGCCTCCCTTGGCCCCGTGGCGCGATACCCATGTCGAAGTCCGCGGCCCCGTCGTGGCCAGCATGCAGGAGTCATTTGCCGAAGACTGGTTCTGGGCCGCTCGCGCGTTGCCGCCGTTGATTCTTCCGGACACTTATCCAGAGGGCGGCGTACTCTGCCAGCTGTTGTCCAGCGGCCCGGCCGATGCCTACGAAACCTGCTCGCTGTTCTTTGTCGAGGCCATCCACGCCGCAAGCGAGCGGGTCTGGATTACCACGCCGTATTTCATCCCTGACGAAGCAGTGTTTGCGGCACTGCGCCTTGCGGTCCTGCGCGGGGTGGATGTGCGCATCCTGCTGCCGTCGCGGCCAGACCACAAGATTGTCTACGCCGCGTCCAGCCTCTATGCCTTCGAAGCGGTTCGGGCCGGCGTGCGGGTATTCCGTTATGAGCCGGGCTTTTTGCATCAGAAAGTTGTTCTGGTCGACCGAGAAATAAGCGCCATCGGCAGCGCGAACCTGGATAACCGTTCGTTCCGATTGAATTTCGAGGTGATGCTCCTGACGGTGGATGCCGCCTTTGCCGGCGAAGTGGAGCAAATGCTGGAAAACGATTTCGCCCAAGCCCACGAAATCGCCAAGCAAGAAAGCCGGGAGACCCACCGCCTGCAGAAAGTCGGCATGCGGATCGCCCGGCTTATTTCCCCGATCCTTTAAGGGGCGTAGATGTCGTCGCGGGTCCAGGGCAACTCATGGCTGCCATCGGCATGGGCCTTCACCGCGAGAATCTGGTGCAGGTTGATCCAACCCTTGGCAAACGCATAAGCGCAGCCGGCCAAATAGAGTCGCCAGATTCGCAGCGCCTGTTCAGGCACTTCCCTGGAGGCGGCTTCGAGGTTGTCTTCGAGGCGCTCGCTCCAGTGGTCGAGCGTGCGCGCGTAATGCATGCGCAGGCTTTCCACGTCGACAATTTCCAATCCTGCTTCGCTGATCTCGGCAGAGATCATCGACAGGTGCGGCAGTTCGCCGTTGGGGAACACGTATTTCTCGATGAACTCACCCGCGCCGCGACCTACCGGGCGGCCGTCGGTGTGCTTGGCAGTAATCCCATGGTTCATTACCAAGCCGCCCTCGCGAACGGCGCCGAACAGCGTCTTGCAGTACTGCGCCAGATTCGCGTGCCCTACGTGCTCGAACATACCGACGCTGACCACTTTGTCGAAGCGACCGTCCTGGGGCAGGTCCCGGTAATCCATCAGCTGAAGCTCAACTTGATCCGCCAGCCCTTGCGCGTTGACCCGCTCCCGGGCCAAGGCCAGTTGCGCGTTGCTCAGGGTGATGCCGAAAACCCTGGCGCCGAATTCTCGCGCCGCGAAGCGGGCCAACCCGCCCCACCCGCACCCGACGTCCAGCAGGTAGTCACCCGGTTGCAGGCGCAACTTGCGGCACAGATGGCGAAACTTGGCTTGCTGCGCTTGTTCGAGGGTTTCGCTGCCGGTTTCGAAATAGGCGCATGAATAAGCCATGTCGCTGTCGAGCCAGAGCTGATAAAAGGCATTGGATAAATCGTAATGGTAGGAAATCGCCTTGGCGTCGGTTTCCTTGTCATGGACCGAGCGCACCGGCAAATGACTGTCGTCGTCTTCCACCAGGGCCTGGCTCAACTCGTCGCAGACCCGAATGACTTCGTTGATCGAGCCCTCGAGTTCAAGTTTGCCTTCGACAAATGCCGCTCCCAATGCGTCCAGGCTGGGATGGGTGAATTGCGCAACCATTTGTGGGTCCTTGACCACAATCGTGACGCTGGGGTCGGCGCCCAGCGTGATTTCATGGCCGTCCCAGAGCCGCAGCCGAAGCGGCAGATGTAGATTCTGCAAGGCCGGTGGAAGTTGAGCGAGCATAAGGTAACCCCCTTGTTTCAGACGTCTGAAATGAGGGTAGACCATGGTAGAAAAATAGCAGGCTATCGAATTTATAGCCTTTTTCTATCGTCTTCTAAATCTACTGTTTGAGCAGTAACCGCCTGAAGTGGTGCGCCCCTCTCGTAAATGACTGTGGGAGCGATCAACAGTTCGCTTCAAGTACTCAAGCGGACACGCTAGATTCTTGGCAGTGGCTCTTGGAACCGCAGCAGCCGTCCAGCGTTACCCAGTACCAATAATGTGCTTAAGTTATGCAGCAACGCCGCGATCATCGCCCCCGCCGCCCCGAGCCAGCCGAATGCGGCGAAGGCGACGATGGCCAGCGTCCAGCCCAGGCCGATGATCACATTGACCTGTAGCGTCCGCCGACATTGGCGACTCAGTCGCACGCAAGTGCCCAGGCGCCGCAGGTCGCTGCCAATCAGGACAATATCCGCCGACGCGAGAGCAATGTCCGCGCCGCCGGCACCCATCGCAACGCCCACCACGCCGGCCTTGAGCGCCAACGAATCATTAATCCCGTCCCCCACCACCATGGGCCGGAACCCGTGGCCAATTTCGGTCATGACCCGTTTGAGCTTATCTTCCGGCAAGGCCTGAGCCTGAACGTCATTGATGCCAACTTCGTGCGCCAGGGCAGCGGCCACGCTCTGGCGATCACCGGTCAACAATAACTGGCGCCCCAGGCCAAGCGCGCGCAATTGCTCCATGGCCGCCCCCGCTTCCGGCTTGACGCTGTCGGCCAGCAGCAACCAGGCGAGAAATTGTCCATTTAGGGCCAATCCAGCGATCGGGCCGTCATGATCGGGAACCGTCGAAGCCTGGATACCCAATTGGGCAAACAACTCGGGGCGGCCGAGTGCAGCTTCCCCTTGCTCGGTCATTGCCACCACACCCAAACCCTGGCGTTCGTGGATGTCGGTGAGTGGCAGATAATTGTGCTGTTCCACCAAGCTCGCCAAAGCACGACTGACCGGATGACTGCTGGCCGAGCCGAGGCTCGCGGCCAATGGCAGCAGCACCGTGCGATCAGCCGAGGCACTTTGGATCGACTGCAGGCGCAACGTGCCATAAGTCAAAGTGCCGGTCTTGTCGATAATCAACGATGTCAGGTCCGCCAGCTCTTCAAGGAAGGCCGAGCTGCGAATCAAGATGCCATGGCGCGCCGCCACCGCGATGCCGGCAATCGCCGTGGCCGGCGCCGACAGTACCAGGGCACAGGGACACGCCGCGACCAGAACCGCGAGCATCGCCTGGGCGTCGTTGGTCACGAACCAGGTCACCGCCGCCAGCAACAACACCAATACCAGGTAACTGCCGGCGTATCGTTCCAGCAAACGCGTAATCGGGGGCTTGGAGCGCTCGGCGTTTTGCATCAAGGCAATCACCTTGCCTAGCGTCGATTCCTCGCCGGTGCGCGTCACTTTCAAACGCAGCAGGCCATCAAGATTGATCGCGCCGCCAAACACTTCGACGCCGGCCACCGCTTCCAATGGCACTGACTCCCCGGTAATAGGCGCGGTGTCGAGACTCGCCTGACCGGACAAAACCCGACCGTCGGCAGGCACCCGATCTCCAGCACGAACCTCCACCACATCGCCAGGTCGCAACGTGCCGTTATCGACTTCGACAATCGAGCCGTCGGCCTGCACCTTGCGGCCCTGGCTGCGGGTCAACTGGCCGAGGGCGTGAATCGCTTCCTGGGAGCCAATGACACTGCGCTCTTCCAGGACATGACCAAAAATCATAATGATCGGTAGCAGAGCTGCGGTCAGCAGATCGCCAGTGGCCCAAGCGCCGAGCATCGCCAGGGCGATCAGTTGATCGGTGATCCCGTGCAGGCTTGGATAACGCAAGCTGTACCAGGCGGAACGCATCACCGGCACCGCCACCAACAGCGAGGCAAACCCCAACAGCAGTTGGCTGACCCCGCTTTGCTCCGGCGACCAGCCGCGCCATGCAAGGCCCAAGGCAAGCAGGCCGAGGGCGAGCATAGCCAGCGTCAGTTGCCGTGCGGCGGTACGCTGCTCGGCGGAAGACAACATCGGCATGGCTGTGTTTTGAGCGCTCATTGGCCTGCTCCCTGGATGATCAGACGGCTGTCGTCTTTCGGGTCGACCGTGGTGACTGACCCCGCCCGACGGAGGATGTCAGGCATGCGTTCGCGGTAAAGACGCAGCAACATCTGAGGATCCTGGCCTTGGGTTTTCGCCAACCCGAACACCGTAGCCGTGTCCGCCGAAGCCTTGGCGAGCCGTTCGCCGGCCTGCGCATGGGCGACTTCCAACGTACGGTCGGCATCCTGGCGGGCGGCCTGGGTTTGTTTCTCGGCTTCGGTGTGAGCATTGGCGACGGCTTTGTCGGCTTGCTGGCTGGCAGTCAATACCGCATTGAACGCCCCCACCGCTGGACCCGGCAGGCTCGATTGCACATCGACCCGGACCACTTCGATCCCCAATCCCTGCCCTGTCGCTGCAAGATCAGCCAAGCGGCGGTTAATACCTTGCACCAAGTCACCACGCAAGCGTTCGCGGCGCTCCGCAGCCTGGTTGTCGGTGCCCAGCAGTTCAGGCCGGGCCACCAGAATGGTGTCCAGGTCCCGGGCGGCGGCGAGCGCCACGGCGCTGCGGGTCGCCAGTCGGTCCAGCGCCGGCAATACATGTTCACCTTGCAGGACGTAGGCGTAAGGCTCGGTGACCTTGTAGAACACTCGCACATCCAGTTGCACCACACCCGCGTCACCGGTCAATAAATAACCAGAGCCCGCCAATGCGTCGCTGACCGGGGAAGCGAAACTGGCGACACGATCAGCTTGCAAAGCCGCGTCCGAACGCAACAGATTGTCGATCCTTCGCTCCAGTACGCGATCCGCAGCGGGCAATAGAATCACCTGTTCCACGGGACGAGGCCAGGCGATCAAGAGCCCGGCGTTCTGGATTCGATCAAGGGCACCAAAGTGCGTCACCACCGCCCGGTTCTGCGGGTCGATCTGCCGAACATTGGAAAAAACCCAAGCCAATGCAGCCAAAATCGTAACGGCATAAAGTGCAAGAAACGCTAAGCGCCCGGCCTGGATCCACGGGCTGGACAACTCGTTTGTTCCACGTGGAACCAAACTCATGGCTGTGTTCCACCCTTGAGTTCCGCCGTCGGGGGACCGTCTACCAAGACACGGAACGGCGCGGCGTCAGTGCGCAAGATCAACTTGGTGCCCGGGCTGACAATGGTGCCCAGGGTGTCCAGTGAACGCAGCAGGTTGTAAAGCTGAGGCGAACCCGCATAGGCCTTGCCATAGATTTCAGCCGCCTCTACCCGAGACTGCGCCTCGATTTCAGCTGCTTTAACCGTTGCATCGGCTTGCAGGATTCGTGCATCACGTTCGGCGGCAGACCGAATCTGCGCGGCCTCACGCTTACCGATAGCCGTGCGCTCCGTAGCGATAGTTTCGCGCTCCGCACGCATACGGTCGACCGTTGCAGTGAGCGTCACTGACGGCAGCGTCAGGCGCTCGATGCCAACCTGAAGTACGCGTACGCCGTAGGTGGCCAACAGTTGTTGTTCGATTTGCTGGCGCAACTGGGCTTCGAAATCAGCAATGCGCACTTGGCTGGCATCGGTGTTGACCAAGTTTGCCAGGTCATAACTGGCGGCCGTGGTCTCCAGGGCTGAACCGACAAACGTGCGGATTTGCCGCGCGGCTTCGTCCGGCTGGTTCTGCACGGCCCGCATGAAACGCTGCACATTATCCGTGTCACCCTGCACCTGCCACGTTACGTAGGCCTGGACGATGATCCGTAACCCGTCGCGCGTACCGACGTCCTGCAAACCGCTGGAGCTGGTACGAAGGCGCAAATCCACCGGGATCGCCGCTTCGAAAGGCGCTGGCCAGCGCCAGCCCAGGCCCGGCTGCAGCAACACCCGCGCCGGATTGCCAAAACGAGTGATGACGGTGGCTTCACCTGACCGCACTTGCACCAGGCTCGCGGCCGCGATGGCAAAGGCCACCAGCAACACTGCCCAGCTCATCCGTCGCCAGGGAAACGGCCCGGCTTCCTGCGGATCGCCGTGATGGGCGTGATGATGTCCGTGGTGATGACCGGCATGGCCGTGATCGTGACCGGCGTGGTCAGGATGATCGTGTGACGAAGACTGGCTCAATGGGCAGCTCCTGGCTGGACAGGGTTACGTGGCGACGCGGGGTCCGCCGGCAGCGTGAAGTTACGCAGGTCAATGGTCGGCGCGTTGCCGCTGCCGCCCAGGCGATGATCGAGTATCAGCAGATTGGCCTGGCCAAGTCCCTGGCTCATTTGGCTAAGGTATTGCTCCAGGACGAAGGCGCGCCCCGCCGACGCGTAGGCTTTGCGCTCGGCGTTGAAGCGCAGGTCCGCGGCCTGGGCGGTGGCGCTGATTTCCCGGGCGGCGCCCTGGGCCCGGTCATAGGCAACGCTCGCTTGCAATTGCGCTTGGTTGGTTTGTTCCGCAGCGGCGCCACGCTCCCGGGCGATCAGTGCCTGGGCACCGATCTGCGCCGCCTGCACGCCGTGATAGGCATTGGCCGCACCGGCCGGTGGATGAATCGCCTCGACCACCGTCGCGAGGATCTCAACGCCGCTGTCGAGTGATTGCAAGTCGGCCTGCACCGCACGGCCGATTTCATCCGCCAGGCTGACACGGTCCGCACCGAGCAAACCGTCCAGCGTGCGCGACGCAAACTCGTGCACGAGGATGCGGCTGGCGGTGCTGCGGATCAACGCCGGCACATCCGCACTGTTGTAAGTGGCCGCCAGTGCGGCAGCGTCCGTCAAGCCGATGCGATATACGAAGCGCACGTCCATGTTGACGATTTGGAAGCTTTGCTGATCGCCGCGCCGGCTGGCAATCACTTGGGATTTGTCGTTCACATGACTGGCGTCCCATAAGCGATTGGCAACCGTCGGGGCAGGCCCTTCCGCGGGCTCAGCTTCCGGGGCCGCCTTGTTATCGCCAATACTGGTCGCCAACTCATGCACAACACCGTTTTCCACACTGAGCACCCTGCCCCACGGCCAAGGCAGCCCGGCATGCAGGCCCGGGCCGAAGATTTCCACCGGTTTACCAAACCGCTCATAGATGCCACGTGCTTGCAGCGGCACCTCATGCACGCCCGTCAGCAGCCAACCCACCAATGCCACCAGCGCCACGACCGGCAAGAAGGCCCGGCGCATGTAGCTGAACGCCCAGATCTGGCGCAAGTCGATGCCGAAGCGGTTGTGCAGCTCATGTTGCAGGGCCAGCAACGGTTGCGGCGGCCAGCGCAGCAGGGCGGCGACGACGCTTCGCCCCAACCACCTCGGCTCCAGGGAGTCCCGGCGCGGGCTGAACAACGAGAGCGCGGCGCGCAGCAGGAACTCCACCGCTACCAGCCCTGGCAAGACCCCGGTCAGCACCGCCAAGCGCACCGGCCATATCGACGATTCCCCGGCGAAGAGCAAGCACAAGGCTGTCAGCACAAGAACGGTGATGGCGACTCGTGACAGTTGCGCCAGCGACAATGCTTCCGGCCATTCGAGGGAAGATTGTTGAGCCAGTTGCCGCTCAAACACCAGCAAGCCAAACGCCAACGACAATGCGAGCACGGCGCCGACACTGGCCGATATGCCGAGCGAAGCAGCCGGAAGATCGAGGTTCCAAGCCTGCTCCAGACTCAACAGGGCCAAGAGCGACCAACCGGCGAGCCACAGGACGGGCGCCCCGATATGCGTCAGCAAACCAATCGAGCGGGCGCTGATTCGCTCGAGCATTTGCTCATACCAGCCCACGTTATCCATAGGCTCGGTGGCGGCAAGAAATGGCGTTTCGACCTGAGGCAATAGCGCCTGGCTGCGCCATTTGGCCACCCAGCCAGACGATTGCAGGCCCGCCACCAGCACAATCAAGCCGGCACTTTGGCTAACCAACAGCGCAGGCCATATCGACTGCGGCGAAAACACCCCAGTGAAAAACGCCAGTAGCAGCCCAACGCTTGCCAGGCCGCCCAGCACAAAAACGACCCGCGTCAAGCGACGCGCTTGCAACGCCGCCTGCTGAAAGCGCGGCCACTCAGCCACTTGTGCCCCTTGGATATCAAGATCGACTTGCATGTCACCCCAGCGCTTGTGGCGATCAAAATCTGCATTGGCAACCGACGCCCAATGCTGCTCCGTTACGTGGCGTTACCTTATAACCATTTCTGTGAAATTTCTGTTTTGAATTGTTCACGGAATGCACAAGCCTGCCACTTGACGTAAGCCTTGACCGAATTCTTCGGAAACGCTCATATTACGTGCATAATTTTTTATCAGGCCAAGCGGGGAAACGGTATGAGCAATTACGACGTCATCATTCTGGGCGGCGGTCCTGGCGGCTATAACGCGGCGATTCGCGCCGGCCAGCTGGGGTTGAAAGCGGCTTGTGTCGAGGGGCGCGCCACCCTGGGCGGCACCTGTCTGAACGTCGGCTGCATGCCCTCCAAGGCGTTGCTCCACGCTTCGGAACTGTACGAAGCGGCCAAGGGTTCTGAGTTTGCCAACCTGGGCATCAACGTCAGCCCCACCCTCGACCTCGTACAGATGATGAAGCAGAAGGACGACAGCGTGACTGGCCTGACCAAGGGCATCGAGTTTCTGTTGCGCAAGAACAAAGTCGACTGGATCAAGGGCTGGGGCCATATCGATGGGCCGGGCAAAGTGACCGTCACCGCCGAGGACGGCGGCACGACCGAACTGAGCGCCAAGGACATCATCATTGCCACCGGCTCGGAACCCACCCCGCTGCCCGGCGTAGACATCGATAACCGGCGAATCCTAGACTCCACCGGCGCGCTGTCCCTGGACGAAGTGCCCCGGCATCTGGTGGTGATCGGCGCCGGCGTCATCGGCCTCGAACTGGGTTCGGTCTGGCGGCGCCTGGGTGCCGAGGTGACCGTGGTGGAATACCTCGATCGCATCTGCCCAGGCGTAGATGGCGAAGCAGGCAAGACCCTGCAACGGGCCCTGGCCAAACAAGGGATTCAGTTCAAGTTGAGCGCTAAAGTCACCAGCGCCGTGTCCTCGGCGAACGGCGTGCAGTTGCACGTCGAACCCGCCGCAGGCGGCGAGGTGCAGACGCTGGACGCCGATTACGTGCTGGTCGCCATCGGTCGCCGCCCTTATACCCAGGGGCTGGGGCTGGAGAACGTCGGGTTGGCGACCGACAAACGCGGCATGCTCGCCAACCAGCGCCACCGCACGGAAGTGCCGGGCGTCTGGGTGATCGGCGATGTCACCTCCGGGCCAATGCTGGCCCACAAGGCGGAAGATGAAGCCATGGCGTGCATTGAACAAATCGTCGGCAAGGCGGGCGAGGTCAATTACGAGCTGATCCCCAACGTCATCTATACGCGTCCGGAACTGGCCAGCGTCGGCAAAACCGAAGAGCAACTCAAGGCTGAAGGTCGCGCCTATAAGGTTGGCAAATTTCCGTTCACGGCCAACAGCCGGGCAAAAATCAATCACGAAACCGAAGGGTTCGCCAAGGTATTGGCCGACGAACACACCGACCAGATTCTCGGCGTGCATCTGGTTGGCCCGAGTGTCAGCGAGATGATCGGCGAGTATTGCGTCGCGATGGAATTCGGCGCAACGGCCGAGGACATCGCCCTGATTTGCCACCCCCACCCCACTCGCTCGGAAGCACTGCGTCAGGCGGCGATGAATGTGGAAGGCATGGCTACGCAGATGTAGGCAACAAAGAGCATTGCGGTAGATTCCTGCGGCGGGGAAGCTCCCTCGCCACAGGTTGATCGATCTACTCGGCGGCCATCCGCGCCTTGCGCTTGCGGCGGCTGATGAGTGCCAGCACCACGGCCACCACGAGCACCGCGCCAGCCACTTCCAACCACGCCTTGAAAGGCCGCAGGACCGAGCGAATCGGTGCCAGGGCCTGAGTGACGTAGCGTTTATTCGCCTGGTCGAACGCCGGCTCCGGACATTGATGTCCGAAGTCCCACGCCCATTCCACGTAGGGGCCTTCCTTCACATAACGCTGATACAACGCACTTTGCTCTTCCAGACTCGAGTTGTACCCCACCGCCTTGCACAGCACCGCCGCAAACGCCTGGCTGGTGTGCGGCAAGTGATCGGCAGCCTGGCTCGCCAACGCCGTGGCGACAAAACGGTAGTGATAACGCACGTCTGGTTGCGCTGCGCTGGCCTGTTGCCGTTGCACTTCGCCTTCGGCTACCAGCGGACCGATTTTCAGCTCCACCGACTCAAAACTGTAGTTGCCATCCAGGCTCGCGTAATCCGGCGCCATCTCGTAGCCCAGCAATTGCATGCCGGACTTGCGCGCGATGACGGACGCGTTGAAATACGCCTCGGCACGGCTGGTCGGCAACCATTTGGACTCGGCATCCTGGCGCAATTTTCCGTAGGCGCGAGCCTTGTCCTGCAGCTCGGCGTTATCGAAATAAACCGGTGCCTCATCGTAGCGACCCTCACGCAGCAAGCGACGCCCCAGCAGGTTGCGCAGGTTCGCGGCTACCGACAACTGCACGTAGTTGTCTCGATCCTCCTGGCTCAACGGCGGCGGTGCCGGCACCTGGGCATCGACATACTGCTTGAGCTCTTCGACGGTCAGTACGCGCTCGGCAACCGTCGCGGCGTCATACCAATAATTGTTCTGGCCACGATATAGCTGATCGAACGCTTGCAGGTAGTCGCCCCGTTGCAACGCGAGGATCGCGCTTTCGCCCTCGATCCTGCACTTGGGCTGTACCGTCTCGTAGTCCCAGTCCGGCGTGCGGCGGTCGCCCCAGGATTCGTCTTGCGGAAAAGCCTGGGCGGCCTTGGCATAAGCCGCCGCCGCAGCGACTTTGTCGCCCTCGCGCAAGGCGAGCTTGGCCCGCACCCACCAGGCCAATCCGGTGTCGCCAGCCTTGTCTGCAAATGCCTTTGCGCCGGCGTAATCAGCGTGTTGATAACTCACCGCCGCCAAACGATCAGCGTCTTCCAGGTTGCTCTGGGCGCTGGCTTGCAAGAGCTTGACGAGTTTTTTCTCACCGGACGGCTCTTCGCCGTCCCACCAGCCGACGCGGCTGAGCAAATAGGCGGTTACCAAGCGCTGGACCGCTTTTGCCTTGAGCAATTCGCCCAGGCGCTCTTCCGACTCGACGCTGAGGCCGCCCGCCAACTGCAGCAACGAGCTGTAGCCGACCGGGGAGCCCTGAGCGTTCTGGCTCGCATACAGGCCGATGGCGGCGTCCCAGTCGTCGGCGGTGTAGGCGACCCTGGCTTCTTCGCCAAGACTGGCGACACCCAATTCCAGCGGATCGCTGAAGCCGGCGATACTCAGCTCGCGAGCCTGGCGGAACGCTTGGCGAGCCTGATCTTGCATCACCGCCGGTTCGCCGCGCCCGGCCTCGACGCTCATGGCAAACAAGGCACGTCCCAGGGAATAGGCGGCCCAGGTGCTGCGCAAACGGCGCTCGTCGGCCGGCAACGCGAGCAATTGCTGGAACGATTCGACAGCGCGCGGAAAATCGCCCGCATTGAAGGCCGCCGCGCCGATCGCATACAACCGCAACTCGGCGGGCAGGTTCGCCGCTTCGGCAACGACCAGCTCGACATCGCTTGATGCCCGCAAACGCTCCACCACGGCTTGTTGCGGTGGCGTGAGGCCAAGTTGTTCGGCCTTGTTGCGTTGTTCCACGTAGGAAGAAACATCGTCGTAGCTGTAATCCGGGTTGCGCGTGGCCTCGGTCACTGGCTTCAACCCCGCGATGGCCTGGCCGAGGCGGCTGACTTCAAAGCGAAAGCTGCCTTCGGGCAGTTCAGCCAATGACTGGGCACGGTTATCCAGCAGGCGCATCGGGAAATCCGGCCCACAAGCCAGTGCCTGGCCCAGCGGCAGGCTGAGGCTCAGGCACAGCAGGCGACGAGGCCAGTTACGGGTAGACATTGAATCCTCCTTGGTCAATTTTCGTACAGCGCGCCCAGCCGATAGCCCGTTGGGCACCGGCAGCCAAGCGGCCTTCCTGAATGCGGGTGAAGGTAAGCAGTCCGGGGGTTTGTTGCAACGTATAACCCGCCAAGGCATCGACCCCGTCACAGGCGCCTACCGCAAGAGTCACGCGCTGGGGCCAGGGGCTGTCGAGATTGCCCTGGTTCACCAGCCGGATATCGTACAGGCCGTCTTGCTCTTTAACGTTCAGCCCCAAGCGACTGTCGAGGCTGTCTCCACGGGCGACCGCGCCCAGCGTAGTCAGGCTCCAGACTCGTCGGTCCCCCGCCAGCGGCAGGCGAAACCAGATCAACCCGGCTAAATGCTCTGGCGGTTCGGCGCGCAGGTCGGCAACAAGCCCGGCCACTGTTTGCGGATCGGCCAACAACTCCCGGCGCTCGCCGCCCCGGTCGATGGGCACTTCGCTTTCCACCACCGGCGCACCGGTTTGCTGAGTCAAAAGCGCTACGCCATATGCCGGCAAGGCCAGATAAAAAGGCCGCGTGGTCACGGCCCCCCAACGCTTGGCCCAGCGCCTGGCCTGGCCGGCATCGAACAGTCCTTGCCGCGGATCGCTGACCGCGTGAACCTGCAACACGCTGCTGTCCACCGTCTGCAACAACTCGGTCAGTTCAGGGCTGTCGAGCCAGGCCGGCAATGCCGTGATGCTTAGCTGCAACGTGGTGGGCAAGATTTGGCGCAATCGTGCGAGGAACGTCCGGTAGGCCGGCAGTCGTGCGCTACCGGCATCGTGATCGATCTCAACTCCCACCGGTGCCAGGCCTTGGGCTTGCCAGTCGTCCAGCACGCGTTGGATCTGCGCGATGACATCGTCTTGGTTGAGGGATTTAAGCTGACCGTCCAGGCGAATCACAGCCACCAGCGGCCGACCGTCAGCCTTGAGCATCGCCGGATCGATTCGCGCCCGGCTCCAGCCGGCGCCGGGAAATGCTTGCAACGCCAACACCCGAACACTGGAAAAGTCGTCACGGCTCTGGCGCAGCGCCAACGCGTGAGCCGGCGTCCATTGGCGTTGCCAGATGTAGAGTTGCTGATCGAGAACGAGAGGTGCCGGCTGATCGCAGCCACTCAGGAACAGCGCGGCAAGGGCCAGCGACAGCCTGTGGATAAAAGTCATGAAGCGCAGCCACCCGCGGGAAAAGGCTGGCAGATTAGCGCTTTCGAGGTCCAACAGAAACCGTGGCGAGGGCGTTTGCCCCCTCCACGAGCGGCCGGGTGCTCAAGCCTCCTTTTGCAGGCCCACCACGGTACGTGGCATCCCCACGAACCCGGGCAAGGCTTCGACCCGCGCCAGCCATGCGCGCACATGGGCATAGTCCTGCAGCGAAACATTGCCCTCTGGTGCATGGGCGATGTAGCTGTAGCCAGCGATGTCGGCGATGGTTGGCGTGTCGCCGGCCAGATAAGCGCTGTTGCTCAATTCATGGTCGATGACCTTGAGCAGGCTGTGGGAACGGGCAATAACATCCTCGGCGTTATGGGACGCGCCGAATACAGTGATCAACCGCGCCGTGGCCGGTCCGGCATGCAGAGGTCCGGCCGCTACCGACAGCCAACGCTGTACGCGAGCGGCGCCGACCGGGTCCGTTGGCAGCCAACGGCCTTGGCCATATTTTTGCGCCAGGTACACCAGGATGGCGTTGGAATCAGCCAGCACCACACCATCGTCATCAATCACCGGCACTTGCCCGAACGGATTGATCGCGAGGAAATCAGCCTGTTTGTGCACGCCCTTGGCCAGGTCGACGAAGATGACTTCGACAGGCAACTCGAGCAGCGACAGCATCAGCTGCACGCGGTGCGCGTGGCCAGAGAGGGGGAAGTGATAGAGCTTGATAGGGTTCATGGTCGACTCCGCTGGGAAATGACGCCATCGGTAAGCGGCGTCGATGGCTTCATCTTCTGCCCAAGTCCGAATCTATAGAATCACCTGAAAACGCAATCCATCATTTCTGCCGGCGCAACAATGCGTCAGCCTTTCAAGGCCGGGTGTTCGCGCAACGCGCTGACGATGAAATCGACGAAGCTGCGAACCCGCGCCGGCGCATTGCGCCCGCCCTGGTACACCACATGGATCGGCAACGGCGGCAGCTCGAAGTCAGCCAGGACGATTTCCAGCTCGCCAGCGGCAACGTTGGCCGCCACTTGATAGGACAGGACCCGCGTCATCCCCAACCCCTGGCACGCTGCAACAATCGCCGCCTGGTTGGCCGTAACCACCAGCCGAGGCGCGGGCCGGACTGACAGCGGCTGGCCTGCCTCGACGAAAGTCCAGTTCCTGATCTGGCCAATGGCTGATGACGACACCACGGGCATCCGCTCCAGGTCTTGTGGATGCTGGGGCCGGCCATGGCGGGCGAAAAATAGCGCAGAACCGCACACCACCCGCCGCACCTCGCCGACACGAACAGCGTGCAAGCTGCTGTCGGGTAACTCGCCGATGCGCACGGCGACGTCGATGCCCTCCTCCACCATGCTGACGGTGCGATCCAGCAGCAGGGCGTTGATACGAACCTCGGAAAATCGCTCCAGGTAATCCACCAGCACCGGCGTGACGAACAGTTGGCCGAACAGTACGGGCGCGGTAATGGTCAGTTGCCCGCGAGGCTGTGCGTGGCTGCCGGCCGCCGAATCCTCGGCTTCCTGCAAATCGCCGAGGATCCGCCGACAGTCGTCGAGAAAGCGCTGGCCGGCTTCACTCAGATAGACGTTGCGCGTAGTACGTACCAGCAGCGGCGTCCCGATGCGTTGCTCCAGCGCCGCCACTGCCCGCGTCACGCTGGCGGCCGACAGCCCCAGCCGCCGCGCAGCCGAGGAAAACCCAGAGTCCTGGGCGACGGCGACGAATACCTGCATTTCCTGGAACCTGTCCATCCATTCCCCGATGAGAAATCCTGATACAAGTTTTGCGCACGCCTCGAAGCCGCGCCGTATGGCCATTGTAGAGGCCCTGCAAGTGAACCACAGCCAGGCACATGGACGTTGAGCGGTCGCCGGCCGCTACGCTTGGTACCATCACGCACGATGTCATGACACTTTCATGACCGAAAGGAAAATCCCGTGGGTTATCCGATCGATTGGCTTCAACCGAAAGGCCCGTTTCCGTGAACACTCTTTACCGCGCACTCACCCATCCATTCGCGCCGCTCAGCGCCCTGGCCGTAGCCGTTCTCCTGGTCCCCATGGGCTTGCGGCTTGCATTGGGCTGGTCCGACCCGCTGGGTTATCTTTCGGACCTGGCCATTGGTGCCTTGTTGATCGCGCTGCTGTATCGACGCCCCTGGTGGCTGGCATTGCCCGTGCTGCTGGCCTGGTGTGCGCTGACGCTGGCTTGCATCGAGTTGGTCAATGCCGTGGGCCGGATGCCAACACCGGCGGACATCCAGTATCTGATCGACCCGCAATTCGTCGAGAATTCCACCAGCGGTGGCTTCGCATATCCTTGGCTTGCCGCCATCGTGCTGGCCGCACTGGCGCTGTGGCTGATCGTCCAGTGGACCAATCGGCGCCGCCAGGCGCCGCCGTTGCCGCGCCGCGCCTGGGCGCTGCCGATCGTGCTTTTGCTGGCCCACGGCACCGTGCAAACCTGGCGGCCCAACGAGGCGGACCAATGGAACCTGTTCAACCTGCCCCATCAACTCATCACCGCAGGCCTCGCCGCCGGTCAGGAGCATATCGAGCAACGGTTTGCCGGCGATGTGCCGGATCAGCTTCCGCCCATGGAAGGACTCACCCGGCTGGACCTTGATGGACAAAAGCTGCTGGCTGCACCGGGCCAAGCGCGCAACGTGCTCGTCATCGCTCTGGAAGGAATCCCCGGCGCCTACTTGGAAACCAACCGCCAGGCCCTGAAAAGCAGTTATCAGGAAAACCTCATGCCGCGCCTCAGTGCCTGGGCCGAACGCGGCATGAACACGCCTGATTACGTGCTGCACAGTCACCAGACCATCCGAGGCCTGTACGCGATGCTGTGTGGCGACTACGACAAACTCGACGATGGCACCCCCAAGGGTGTCGAGATGTTGAATCAGACCCAACGCAACCAAGCCTGCCTACCCGCTCAGTTGCGCAAGAACGGCTTCTCCACGCACTTCCTGCAAGGCGCTGGCCTGCGGTTCATGGCCAAGGACCGGATCATGCCGCACATCGGCTTCGATACCACCTTGGGCATGGACTGGTTCACCCGCCCTGCCTATCTGGAGTTTCCTTGGGGCAAGGATGACAAGACCTTCTTCGAAGGCGCGCTGGACTATGTCGGGCAATTGCAACAGGCCGACAAGCCTTGGATGCTGACCCTGCTGACCGTGGGCACGCATCAGCCCTATTCCGCGCCGGAAGACTATCTGGAACGCTACGACACCGCCAAGCAGGCCGCCGTGGGCTATCTGGACGACGCCTTGGACAGCTTCCTGACGGGCCTGGAACGCCAGGGGATTCTTGAAAACACGCTGGTGGTCATCACCTCGGACGAGTCCCATGGCATCGACGACGTACGCCTGGCATCGTCCTGGGGATTCAACCTGACGCTGGCGCCCGAGCCACTGCCCAGGATCAAGCCAGGCGTCTACGGCCACGTGGATCTGACCGCCTCGATTCTCGACTACTTCGGTTACACGGTGCCGGCATCGTTGTCCGGTCGCTCGATGTTCCGGGACTATGCGACGGGCCGTGAAATCATGTCGTTCACCAACGGCAAGCTGCGCTATCACGATGGCAAAGGCACCTTCACCGAGTGCGATTTCCTCCAGCGTTGCCGCGACTACAAGAGCGAAGGCTTCATCGCCGATCGCGCCACCTACGCCGGGCAATACAGCGGCCAGCGCGCCAGGCTGATCAACGCACGGGCGACGGCACTGGACCAGACGTTGCTCACCACGCCCTTGAACCAGCACTATCAGTTCGGCAGTGCTGAAAAGATCCCCCTTCCCGCGCAGGTCACCAACGATTGGACCGACAACCTCATCGGCGCCCAATACCTGGAAATGCCCAAAGGCACCCGCACGCGTGTGAGCTTGACCATCCGCGCCGTGGATACGGACCACGCCGCCTATATCTCCCTGAAGGCCAAGGAATTCGAGCGGGACGTGCCGATGGACTTGCCCACTGACGTGGCGGTGACCGCTGATCAACCGCTGGTAATGGACATCCACTTCGATAACCCGCAACCGCGCAAGGCGTTCTCTTTCCACTTGCTCGGTCACGGAATGGGTGCCGTGGAAATCAGTGACTTCAGCGTCATCACGGAGCTGCCCGACCAGCCGGAATACCTGGACGACATGCAAGACGACAGCGAGCCTCAGTCCAGCTGAATGAAAAACGCGCAACCGCCGAAAAGCGATTGCGCGTTTTTACGCTATGCCTCGATGGGTCAGTCATTGACCAATTGCATGATCTCGAACGCGTTCAGCGCCGCGCCACGCAGCAACTGGTCACCGCTGATGAACAGGTCCAGTCCATGTTCCCCGTAGATCAGGTTATAGCGGATCCGTCCAACCTCCACCGCATGCTTGTACGTGGAGGTCATTGGCATCGGATAAATGCCCTGCTTGGGCTCATCCACCACCTCGACGCCCGGCGCAGCCGCCAGGAGCTCGCGCACCTGGGCCAGTGAATGCACCGGTTGCCTGAATCGCAGGCTCAGGCTCTCGGCATGGGAACGCAGGGTCGGTACCCGAACCGCTGTGGTGCTGATGGCCAGGTCCGGTTCGTCCAAGACCTTGCGCAACTCCCAGACCACTTTCATTTCTTCGCGGGTATAACCGTTGTCTTCGAACGAATCGACTTGAGGGATGACGTTGAATGCCAGGTTATGGGCGAAGTTTTCGCTGTCGTCCTGATCGCCGTAGTCACTGAACGCCTTGGCCTTCTCCCGCAGCTCGAGCATGGCGGGTTGCCCCGCGCCGCTGGCGGCCTGATAGGTGGAAATGATCGCGCTTTCCAACCCGAAGGCATCGTGCAACGGCCCCAGTACCATCAGTGCAATGGCTGAGGAGCAGTTGGGATTGGCAATCAGCTTTTCGCCCTTGTAGCGCTGACCGTTGATTGGCGGAACCAGTAGCGGAATGTTCGGGTGGTAACGAAACGCCGATGAGTTATCGATCACGTAGGAGTTTTCAGCCAGACGCTCGCCATACTCCAAGGCAAATGAGCCTGAAACACAGAGGAACACGATATCGCACGAAGCGCAGCCTTCGACCGAAAAAGGCTCGATCAGGTGCTCGGTATTACCCGCCTTCAAGCGCTTGCCGGCCGAACGTTCAGAGGCCATGCAGACCACTTCATAGTCGGTGTCTTCAAGCAATTGCAGCATGGTCATGCCCACTGCACCGGTGCAGCCCACTACGGCGACTTTCTTCATTTCAATTCCTTTATCCTGAAAAACCCACGCCGTTTCAAGGCGGCGCGGGCGGGTAGGTCATGCCGTACGCATTTGCACGGACAATCTGGCGGCTGCCGCTGCACGCTGGACCCGAATGGAATTCAACGTGAACAACGCAAGCGCCAGCCAGATGAACGAGAACGCCGCCAGTTTCAACGACGAGACCGGTTCACCATAAACGAATGCCGCCAACAAGAAGTTGCAAATTGGCGGGACGAACTGCAAAAAGCCCAGCGTGATCATCGACAACTGCTTGGCCGCCAAGCTGTACCACCACAACGGCAGCACCGTGATCAGTCCCGTCGCGACCAGCAGCAGGTCGCGGGTGCCCGATTGCAGGAACTGGTGCCCCACGCCCTGGGCCTGCGCGAGCAGCAGGAACAGCGCCGCAAACGGCAGCAGCACGGCGATCTCGAGGGTTTGGATGACCACCGGATCGCCAGGTACTTTCTTCTTGAAGATGCCGTAGAAGGAATAGCAGAAACCAATGACCAGTGCGATCCACGGGAAGGAATGCAGGTTCAGCAGTTCGAACGCCATCAATGTCACACCGGTGACGGCCAGGAAGATCGCCCAGGTCTGCAATGAAGTGAGGCGTTCCTTGAAGATCACCCGCGACACCAGCATGCTCATGATCGGGCTGAGGAAATAGCCGAAAGCCACCTCCAGCACGCGTCCGGTCATGATCCCGTAGATGTACATCAACCACCACAACCCCAACACGGCGGACACGGTAAGTACATTGGCCGGGCGAACCGTCTTGAGGGTCGAACGCAGCGTTCCTACCCGCGCAGTCAGTAGCACAAGCGCCAAGAGAAACAACTCGGCGAACACGACCCGCCAAGACAGCAGATGATAGGCGTCGAGCCCAGCCAGCGGCTTGTACCACAGCGGATACGAGCCCCAGAGCAGCGTGGCGCCGAGACCGAAGGCGACGCCTTGTCCGGATTCGTTCTTGGCGGTCATTGGCGTCCTCCAGCATTGAGTTTGCGCTCGATGCCATCCCAGTAGACTTCCATCAGGTGCAAGTACTGTTCAATCCCTTCAGCGAACAGGCGACGCTCTTGCGGTGTTTGCAGATGCTTTTCCATGACGTTGAACACTGCGTTGGAGTGGCCAACTTCCACCTCCATGTGCAGCGTCCAGAAGAACCGCCCACGGTCGCTGACGCCTTCCTTGATCAATCCATCGTTGTACTTGGAAACCATCGATGCCGACATCGCCTCGTCCGCGAACAACCCGCCCAGGGCCTTTTGCAGCGGTGGTTTGCTGTAGAGCGCGCAGATACCGTCGTTCAATGCCTGGGTGCTGGGCAGGCACTTGTAAGCTTCGATCTGTTCCTCGCTGATGCCCTTGTCGTGCAGGAACTTGCGGTACAGGTCGGAATGGGAATGGGTTTCGCCCAGTTCGTCACGGGCATTGAAGGCGATGGTGCGCAGTACTGCCTCGTCACGGGTGATGGTGGAAATCCCACAGACGTAGAACGGCAGGTATTTGAAGTAATGCAGGGTTTCCAGGTACAGCACGTGGCTTTGCTCCGGCGGCAGGCCGTGCTCGGCGTAGGCATTGAGAAACGGGTGTTCGGTCGCCCGATGCTTGAGGATGTATTCGATCTGCTCATCCATGAACAACTTGAGTTCCAGATCGACGCCTTCGTTGCGCACGACGTAGGCGGTTTCGGATTGAAACGTTTCTTGAGTGATGGACATGGCCTGCTTCCTTGAGCCCCGGGGGCAACATTGATTCGATAGATAAAACCGGGCGGACACCCATCCGCCCAGCCGTTCGCCGTCAAGCTTCTTCGGTGGTCCTGGCCTTGGTGTCCCAGATCACTTCGATACTCTCGTGGGCGACATCGGTTCGCCGGTCATGGGCACTGGCCCAGCACGTATTGAGAATGATCCGAGTGGTTTCCTGCTGGATCGGCACGACGTGGTGCAACGTGGTGTCGGACTTGAGGAAATACACATCACCCTTGAGGTGGTGGTAGGACTTGATCGGGTTGTTGAGGATGTACTGCCAGATCTGCGGGTTCTGCTTGTCCCATTCACTGTGCGGCACGCATTGGAGCACGCCGCCGATCGCCGGGTCCTCGGGCGCCTCGATGATCCAGATCATCGTGTATGGGTAATCGCCCCAATGCCAGCCGTGTGTATCACCCGGATGGCTCAGCTTGGTGATCAGGTACTGTTCTTGCTCCCAGCAGGACGCCAAGTCATCGCCGGCAATGTTGCCCAGGAAATTACGCAGTGACTCGGATTGATAAAGCGCAGGAATGAACGTCCCGCCCTCGGCGATTTCCGGTTGATTGACGTTATACATTTTGCGATAGGTATTACCCGTGGACGGAACCGTAACATCGCGACGTACCGAATATTCATCGAGTAATGCATGAACCTCGGCATGAACGTTTTCCAAGATCCTTTTCGGTAGGAATGAAAAGTTCTTGAAGTTGAAATAACCGTCGCGGCGGAATTCGTTGCGAATCTGCTTCATCCGGTTTTCATCTTGCAAAATACTCTGGAAATGCTTGGCCAGTTGTTGCTCCATTACTTCAATAACCAAGCTGGACGTTTGTTCGCTCATTTATCGCTCCATTCCATTGTTATCGGTCGGTGTTACAAATCCGTGGGGTGGCGACACTCTTGGGATCGACAGAGTGCCCATGGGGATAACGTTCTTTTTGTGCAAATTCATCAGCGGCCCGGTCATCAGCGTCGTGACGATGGTCATGACCACCAAGGCGGTAAACAACTCACTTGCGATGATTCCCATGTCCAGGCCGATCTTGAGCACGACCAGTTCCATCAACCCGCGGGTGTTCATCAGGGCACCGATGGTCAGCGACGTCGACCAGGTGCATCCCACCAACCGGGCGCCCAGGGCGCTACCCGCAACCTTTGCGGTGATGGCCACCAGCAGGATTACCAGCAGCACCCAGACACCCAGGCCGGTAAACGCCGACGAGGTGGTGCTCAAGCCTGCGAGAGCAAAGAAACAAGGCATCAGTATGATCAGCGATACGTGCTCCAACCGTTCGATGATCATGTCCAGCAAGCGCTGTTCCCGCGGCACACAGAGGCCGAACAGGAAGGCGCCAAACACCGCATGCACTTGCAACGCGTGAGTCAGGCTGCCGTAGATCATCACGCCGGCCAGCAATGCCACCAGCACCATCGGTTGCGCGAGTTTTCCTTCAGCGGCGAGCCAGCGGCTCAACAGCGGCTTGAGCACCAGGAACGAAAACACCACCAGCAACACCAGGCAGGCGCCCCGGACGACCAGGGCCATCCAGTTACTGTCATGACCATTCACCATGGCGACGGCGGCAATCAGCATCCACGCGACCACGTCGCTCATGGCTGCGGCCAGCAAGGCGATCGCACCGACTTGCGTACCGAGCATGCCGCGTTCCTTGAGGATCCGCGCCAGTACCGGAAAAGCGGTGACAGAAAACACGGTGCCTATGAACAGGACGAAACCCAACCGGGAGGTCTCGGGTGCGGCGAAATGCTCGAACAGCCAGGGCGCTATCGCGGCGCCAAGGGAAAAAGGGATGACGATGCTGAAGGCGCCGATAACGATGGCCTTGAAGCCGGTCTTGCTCTGTTTCAATGGGAATCGAAACTCGGCGCCGATGACGAACATGAATAACAAGATACCCAATTCGCTCAGGACTTTGAGCTGGGTGATAGCGCTACTGTCGAATAACTGTTGGTGAAAGGCGGGAAACAGCTGACCCAGTACAACCGGGCCCAACACAAAACCAGCGATCATTTCTCCAACGACCTGAGGCTGTCCCAAGCGATTGAACACAGCCCCCAGGAGTTTTGCTGACAACATGACAAACACTATCTGGATCAGCAACATAGTCCATTCCCTTACAACGTCCAGGTTAATCCGGGTATCACTACAACTCCTCGACACCGCCAACATCCATTGGCAGCGTCCGTTAACAGAACTCAATCAGATACGCACACTTCAACAATCCGCACGAATCGTTTTCTGTTGAAACAGGAATAAATCTGGAAGTGACAATCTTCTACCGATGCGACGGGGTGGGGTACCGGTAATGCGGCAGTCACCTTTGTGGGGTGCAGCCGTCTTGGTTTCTGATTGCCTGGCAGCGATTGTAGGGGCATGGGACTGTCCGCTACAGTGCAGCAGACGACAATAAACGGTGAAATTACGCCAAATGCATGCTCATCCCGGAACAGTGGCAATCCTCGTTTATGAGGGCCTTTGCGTATTCGAATTCGGTATCGCCCTGGAGATATTCGGGCTGCCCCGCCCAGAACTGGACGTGCCTTGGTATACCCACCGCATCGTCGCTGTCGACGAGGGGCCGATGCGTGCGTTGGGAGGATTGCAGATCTCGGTCGACGCAGGTCTCGAGGAGCTTGAGACCGCACAGACCATCATCGTTCCCGGTTGGCGCAATCGTTACGAGCCGCCCCCCGAAGCGCTGTTGCAAGCCCTTAGAAGAGCCCACGCTCGCGGCGCACGCTTGCTGTCTATCTGCTCGGGGGTGTTCGTACTGGCCGCCACCGGGCTGCTCGATGGCGAAACCGTAACCACTCACTGGCAATTTTCCAAGGAACTGGCCGAACGATTCCCCAACATCAAGGTTGACCCTAATGTGCTTTACGTCGATTCAGGCCAGTTGATCACTTCAGCCGGAAGCGCCGCCGGGATCGACGCCTGCCTGCACTTGATCGCCCGGGATTTCGGCACGCACATCGCTAACTCGGTGGCCCGACGCCTGGTCATGGCGCCGCAACGAACCGGCGGTCAGTCTCAATTCATCGTCGCCCCGGTGTGCAAGTCACCGCGCAACGAGCTGACGCGAGTGCTGCAATGGATTCGCGAGAACCTGGAGCAACCGTTGAGCGTGGCTGACATGGCCGCGCGCGTTGCCATGAGCGAGCGCACCTTTTTGCGCCGTTTCATTGAGACCACGGGACTCTCGCCCAAGGTCTGGCTGCAGCAGGAACGGCTGAACCGGGCGCGGGAGCTGCTGGAAAGCACCGACCAGAACACCACTGGCATCGCACATGCCTGTGGATACCGGTCGGTGGAAAGTTTTCGAGCGGCCTTTCGCAATGCGGTGGGACTGGCTCCGTCCGCCTACCGTGAACGGTTCGGTAGCGGCGAGGCCAGCAAGCAAGCTGCCTGGGTCGCCAACTGTTGACTCCGGTTAATCAAGCAATTGATGCAGCTTGGCGTACTGCAGCAACATGATGGTCTTGCCGTCGCAGATTTCCCCGGTTTCGATCATTCCCAGGGCTTGGTCCAAGGGCATTTCCAGCACCTCGATCTCCTCGCCCTCGGACTCAAGCCCGCCGCCTTCGTGCTGTTTGTCTTCATCGAAATATTCGCCGACGAAAAAATGCACACGCTCGGTCACTGAACCCGGGCTCATGAAGGCTTCGAACACCTTGCGCACGTCTTGGACGATGTAGCCGGTTTCTTCCTGGGTTTCCTTGCGGATACAGGTCTGCGGGTCATCGTTGTCCAGTAGGCCGGCGCAGGTTTCGATCAGCAGGCCGTCGTGCCCGTTGACGAAGGCCGGGAAGCGGAATTGCCGCGTGAGCACCACAGTCTGCTTGGCCTTGCTGTAGAGCAGGATGGTCGCGCCGTTGCCGCGGTCATAGGTCTCGCGCGTCAGCTCACGCCATTGGCCATTGCCGCCGAGGTAGTCATAGGTGGTTTTGCGCAGGATGTACCAATTGTCAGAGAGGACTTCGACGTTCTTGATACGCACGCGATCTTTGGTGGCGGTTACCTGGGTCATCACCCACTCCATGTCTGGTATTTGGAGAAAAACCCCCTGAATTCAGGGGGTGGGGTTTTGTGAAAGCTTGCGCTCCAAGCCAGCGGGCCAGATTCGTGGCCCATCCTTATCTCACTCAACCGTTACCGATTTCGCCAAATTACGCGGTTGGTCTACGTCAGTACCTTTGAGCACCGCGACGTAGTACGACAACAGCTGCAACGGGATTGTGTAGAGGATCGGCGAGAGGATGTCGTGGATGTGCGGCATGTGCACCACGTGGGTGCCTTCGCCGTTGGTCATGCCAGCCTTCTCGTCAGCGAAAACCACCAACTGGCCGCCACGGGCGCGGACTTCCTGCAAGTTGGACTTGAGCTTTTCCAGCAACTCGTTGTTGGGCGCCACGGTGACGACCGGCATGTCGTTATCCACAAGCGCCAGAGGACCGTGCTTGAGCTCACCGGCCGGATAGGCTTCGGCGTGAATATAGGAAATCTCCTTGAGCTTCAGCGCGCCTTCCATCGCCACCGGGAATTGCGCGCCACGGCCCAGGAACAGGGTGTGGTTTTTCTCGGCGAACAGCTCGGCGATTTTTTCCACGGTGCTGTCCATGGCCAAGGCTTCGCCCAGGCGGGCCGGCAGGCGACGCAGTTCTTCCACCAGTTTGGCCTCGACACCCTCGCCCAACGAGCCGCGTACCTGGCCCAGCGACAGCGTCAACAACAGCAGGCCCACCAGTTGCGTGGTAAACGCCTTGGTCGACGCCACGCCAATCTCACGGCCGGCCTGGGTCAGCAGGGTCAGGTCGGATTCACGCACCAGGGAGCTGATGCCGACGTTGCAAATCGCCAGGCTGGCGAGGAAACCCAGCTCCTTGGCGTTGCGCAGCGCGGCCAGGGTGTCCGCGGTCTCGCCGGACTGGGAAATGGTCACGAATAGAGTATCGGGTTGCACGACAACCTTGCGATAGCGGAACTCGCTCGCCACTTCGACCTGGCACGGAATACCGGCCAGTTCTTCGAGCCAGTAACGGGCGACCATGCCGGCGTGATAGCTGGTGCCGCAGGCGACGATCTGCACGTTGCGCACCTTGGCGAACAATTCGGCTGCCTGTGGACCGAACGCCTGCACCAATACCTGATCCTGGCTCAGGCGGCCTTCCAGGGTGCGCTGGACAACGGCAGGCTGCTCGTGGATTTCCTTGAGCATGTAATGGCGAAACTCGCCTTTGTCGGCGGCTTCGGCGCCGTCGCGGTACTGGACCGTCTCGCGCTCGACTTCTTTGCCATTGAGGTCCCAGATCTGCACGCTGTCGCGGCGGATTTCGGCGATATCGCCTTCTTCCAGGTACATGAAGCGGTCGGTGACCTGGCGCAGCGCCAGTTGATCGGACGCCAGGAAATTTTCCCCCAGGCCCAGGCCGATCACCAGCGGACTGCCACTACGGGCCGCGACCAGGCGATCCGGTTGTTTTGCGCTGATCACCGCCAGGCCGTAAGCGCCATGCAGCTCCTTGACCGTCGCCTTGAGCGCCACGGTCAGGTCAACCAGATCCTTGAGCTTATGGTTGAGCAAATGGGCAATGACTTCAGTGTCGGTGTCAGACGTGAACACATAGCCAAGCGCCTTGAGCTGTTCACGCAAGGCTTCATAGTTTTCGATGATGCCGTTGTGCACCACTGCCAGGTCGCCGGAGAAATGCGGGTGAGCGTTACGCTCACACGGAGCGCCGTGAGTGGCCCAACGGGTATGGGCAATGCCCAGGCGACCGACCAGGGGTTGCGCTTCCAGCGCCCGTTCCAATTCACTGACCTTGCCCGGACGACGCATCCGCTCAAGCGTCTCGTCGTTGGTGAAGACCGCCACGCCCGCGCTGTCATAGCCGCGATATTCGAGGCGCTTGAGACCTTCAAGCAAGATGGCCGTGATGTTGCGTTCAGCAACGGCGCCGACAATTCCACACATGCTATTTCTCCTGGCTGACAGGCACGCAGATCAAATTGATGCCGCGGGCCTGTATTTGATCGCGTGCCTCCACGGGCAGGCGATCAT
This sequence comes from Pseudomonas sp. SWRI154, assembly GCF_014268645.1. Lineage (NCBI taxonomy): Bacteria > Pseudomonadati > Pseudomonadota > Gammaproteobacteria > Pseudomonadales > Pseudomonadaceae > Pseudomonas > Pseudomonas sp. SWRI154. The sequence goes on along the minus strand of NZ_JABWQW010000009.1, from coordinate 51,167 downwards.
CGGTAATGAGGGTATGGACGCTGCTCCACGGCAGTTCCAGATTGGGGATCTTGCGGCCGATCTTGTCGGCTTCCACCATCACGATCACTTCGCGGGCGACCTCAGCCATCACACGGCTCAGGCCCAGCAGTTCGTTGAAAGTGGTAGTGCCACGCACCAGATCGATGCCGTCGGCACCGATGAACAACTGATCGAAGTCATAGGAGCGCAGCACCTGCTCGGCGACTTGGCCTTGAAACGATTCGGAATGAGGGTCCCAGGTGCCGCCAGTCATCAGCAGCACCGGCTCATGCTCCAGCTCGCTCAAGGCATTGGCGACGTGCAGGGAATTGGTCATCACCACCAAGCCCGGCTGTAGGCCAAGTTCGGGAATCATGGCCGCCGTGGTGCTGCCGCTGTCGATAATGATGCGCGCGTGCTCGCGGATCCGCTTCACCGCAGCCCGGGCGATGGCTTGTTTGTATTTGGAGACGGTTTGGCCGTTATCGGCCACCAGTTCCTGCGGCATTGGCACCGCACCACCGTAACGGCGCAGCAGCAGACCGTTGGTTTCCAACGCGGCAAGATCCTTGCGAATCGTAACTTCGGAGGTTTCGAAGTGCTTGGCCAGTTCGTCCACACTGACTTCACCCTGCTCTTGAAGCAAGGCGAGGATGTTGTGACGGCGCTGTGGTGTGTTGCGCTTTGACATATCGGCTTAAGTTTCGATTCGAAAGATAACGTAAGCAATCAAAACCTATTGAAGGGATATCGTCAAGCCGCGAAGAGAAAAATTCAGAAATCATTGGGCCCGTATGAGAGCGACTTACTCGCTCTCATACCGGCTGTGGATAACTTTACGGCTTCTTGATCTTTTCCGGACGCTTCCAGCCATCGATGTTGCGCTGGCGTGCTCGACCCACTGCCAGTTGAGACTTATCCACATCCTGATTGATGGTCGAACCCGCAGCCGTGTTTGAACCGTCGCCTATTGTCACGGGAGCTACCAGGGAATTGTTGGAGCCGATAAATACGTCTTCTCCAATGGTCGTCCGGTACTTATTGGCGCCATCGTAGTTACAGGTGATGGTGCCGGCGCCGATGTTGGTCCGTGCGCCGATCTCAGCGTCGCCCAGATAAGTCAGGTGACCCGCCTTGGCACCTTCGCCCATGTGGGCATTCTTCAGCTCGACAAAGTTACCCACATGGGCACGGGCTTCCAGCACAGTACCAGGACGCAGGCGGGCAAATGGCCCGGCGTCGCTGCCCTCGCCCATGACTGCGCCCTCGAGATGACTGTTCGCCTTGATCACCACCCCTTTGCGCAGGGTGCTGTCCTTGATCACGCAGTTCGGACCAATGACCACGTCGTCTTCGATGACAACCTTGCCTTCAAGGATGACGTTGATGTCGATGACCACATCGCGACCCACGCTGACTTCACCACGAACATCGAAACGAGCCGGGTCGCGCAACGTCACGCCTTGGGCCATCAAGCGGCGGGCGGTGCGCAGCTGATAGTGGCGCTCCAGCTCGGCCAATTGCCGGCGATCGTTGGCGCCCTGCACTTCCATGGCATCCAACGGTTGCTCGGTGGCCACGACCAACCCGTCCGCCACCGCCATGGCGATGACATCGGTCAGGTAGTACTCGCCCTGGGCATTGTTGTTCGACAGACGACTCATCCAGTCGCCCAAGCGCTCGGCCGGCACGGCAAGAATCCCGGTGTTGCCCTCGGTAATCGCGCGCTGGGCCTCGTTGGCGTCCTTCTGCTCAACGATAGCGGTTACCTGGCCGGCGCCGTTGCGCACGATACGGCCGTAGCCGGTCGGGTCATCCAGCCCGACTGTCAGCAGGCCAAGCTGCTGTGGTGCAACGTGCTTGAGCAGGCGCTGCAACGTATCGACTTCGATCAGCGGCACGTCGCCGTAGAGAATCAACACGGTATCGGCGGTAATGAACGGCACGGCCTGGGCCACCGCATGGCCGGTACCGAGTTGCTTGTCTTGCAGCACGAAATTCAGGTCATCCGCCGCCAGGCGTTCACGTACCGCATCGGCACCGTGGCCGATCACCACGTGAATGCGCTGTGGATCAAGTTGCCGCGCGCTGTGGATAACATGGCCGAGCATGGAGTTGCCGGCTACCGGATGCAGCACCTTGGGCAGCGCCGAGCGCATGCGGGTGCCTTGACCGGCCGCGAGAATAACGATTTCGAGAGACATGACTGGCTACCAATCCTGGGTGGTCAGCGGCTGCGACCAGATGATGAGAGTCGGAAAAGAAAAAAGGGTAGCCGAGGCTACCCTTTTTAATCAATCACACAGAAAGCAGACGGCTTAGCCGCCAAACTTCTTGCGGATCTGCTGGACGGTGCGCAGCTGGGCTGCGGCCTCGGCCAGACGTGCAGCAGCAGAACCGTAGTCGAAGTCTGCGCCTTTTTCGTTCAGGGCCTTCTCGGCAGCCTTGACGGCTTCCTGAGCGGAGGCTTCGTCCAGGTCGGCAGCACGTTGCACGGTGTCGGCAAGGACCTTGACCATGTTCGGCTGAACCTCGAGGAAACCACCGGAGATGTAATACACCTCGGCTTCCCCGCCCTGCTTGATCAAGCGGATCGGACCTGGTTTCAGGTTAGTGATCAGCGGTGCGTGACCCAGAGCGATACCAAGATCGCCCAGCTCACCATGCGCAACCACCATCTCGACCAGACCGGAGAAGATTTCCCCTTCCGCACTGACGATATCGCAATGGACTGTCATAGCCATCTGATTGCCTCAACCTAAATTAGCGCCCGTTGCCGGGCGCCGGGATTACAGTTTCTTGGCTTTCTCGATCGCTTCTTCGATGCCGCCGACCATGTAGAACGCTTGTTCTGGCAGGTGGTCGTAGTCACCGTTGAGGATGCCTTTGAAGCCAGCAATGGTGTCCTTCAGGGAAACGTATTTACCCGAGGCACCGGTGAAGACTTCAGCCACGAAGAACGGCTGCGACAAGAAGCGCTGGATCTTACGAGCGCGGGATACCAACTGCTTGTCGGTTTCCGACAGTTCGTCCATACCCAGGATCGCGATGATGTCCTTCAGCTCTTTGTAGCGCTGCAGCACGTACTGGACGCCGCGAGCGGTGTCGTAGTGCTCCTGGCCGATCACGTTCGGGTCCAGCTGGCGCGAAGTCGAGTCGAGCGGATCGACCGCTGGGTAGATACCCAGGGAAGCGATGTCACGGGACAGTACGACGGTGGCGTCCAAGTGGGCGAAGGTGGTCGCTGGCGACGGGTCGGTCAAGTCATCCGCAGGTACGTATACCGCTTGGATCGAAGTGATCGAACCTTCCTTGGTCGAAGTGATACGTTCTTGCAGAACGCCCATCTCTTCAGCCAGGGTCGGCTGGTAGCCTACTGCCGAAGGCATACGGCCCAGCAGTGCGGATACTTCGGTACCGGCCAGGGTGTAACGGTAGATGTTGTCGACGAACAGCAGAACGTCGTTACCTTCGTCACGGAACTTCTCGGCCATGGTCAGGCCGGTCAAGGCTACGCGCAGACGGTTTCCCGGCGGCTCGTTCATCTGACCGTAGACCAGTGCCACTTTGTCCAGAACGTTGGAATCCTTCATCTCGTGGTAGAAGTCGTTACCCTCACGAGTACGCTCACCCACACCGGCGAACACGGAATAACCGCTGTGCTCGATGGCGATGTTACGGATCAGTTCCATCATGTTTACGGTCTTGCCTACACCGGCACCACCGAACAGACCAACTTTACCGCCCTTGGCGAACGGGCAAACCAGGTCGATAACCTTGATGCCGGTTTCCAGCAGGTCGTTGCCGCCTGCCTGTTCAGCGAAGGATGGCGCAGGACGGTGAATGCCCCAGCGCTCGTCGGTATCGATCGGGCCAGCTTCGTCGATCGGGTTGCCCAGTACGTCCATGATCCGGCCCAGGGTCGCTTTACCGACCGGTACGGAGATGGCAGCGCCAGAGTCGATAACGTCCAGACCGCGCTTCAAGCCTTCGGTGGAACCCATCGCAATGGTACGAACCACGCCGTCGCCCAGCTGCTGCTGAACTTCCAGGGTGGTTTCCGCGCCTTGTACTTTCAGCGCGTTGTAGATGCTCGGTACGCTGTCGCGTGGGAATTCCACGTCGATAACGGCGCCGATGATTTGAACGATACGTCCGCTACTCATAGCTGGATCCTCTGAATATTTGAACCGTTAAACCGCGGCAGCGCCGCCGACGATTTCCGAGATCTCTTGGGTGATCGCAGCCTGACGCGCCTTGTTGTAGATCAGCTGCAAATCGCTGATCAAATCACCGGCGTTGTCGGTAGCGTTTTTCATCGCGATCATCCGCGCCGCTTGTTCAGCTGCGTTGTTCTCGACCACCGCCTGGTACACCTGCGACTCCACGTAGCGGACCATCAAGCCGTCAAGCAGCTCCTTGGCATCGGGTTCGTAGAGGTAGTCCCAGTGGTGCTTGAGTTCCTGTTCCGGGGTCGCCACCAGTGGGATCAACTGCTCCACGGTTGGCTGTTGCGTCATGGTGTTGATGAACTTGTTGGATACCACGGACAGGCGGTCAATCCGGCCTTCCAGGTAAGCATCCAGCATCACCTTGACGCTGCCGATCAGGTCATTGATCGACGGCTCTTCACCCAGGTGGCTGATAGCGGCGACGACGTTACCGCCGAAGTTGCGGAAGAATGCCGCACCCTTGCTACCAATCACGCACAGATCGATCTCGACGCCTTGTTCGCGGTTTACCGCCATGTCCTTGACCAGGGCCTTGAACAGGTTGGTGTTCAAACCACCGCACAGACCACGGTCACTGCTCACCACAACGTAACCGACGCGCTTGACGGCGCGGTCGATCATGAACGGGTGGCGGTATTCCGGGTTGGCGTTGGCCAGATGACCAATCACCTGGCGGATGCGCTCCGCGTAAGGACGGCTAGCAGCCATGCGCATTTGTGCCTTGCGCATTTTACTGACCGCCACTTTTTCCATGGCGCTGGTAATCTTTTGCGTGCTTTTGATGCTCGCAATCTTACTGCGAATCTCTTTTGCGCCTGCCATGTAACACCTATCAGGTTAGCAAGCGGGAGCCTTGCGACTCCCGCTGCGGCTTACCAGGTTTGGGTGGCCTTGAACTTCTCGATACCGGCTTTCATGCCAGCGTCGATTTCGTCATTGAAGTCACCCTTCACGTTGATCTTCGCCATCAAATCGGCGTGATCGCGGTTGAAGTAAGCAATCAGCGCTTGTTCAAAGCTGCCGACCTTGGCGATTTCGACGTCAGTCAGGAACCCACGTTCAGCGGCATACAGCGACAACGCCATGTCAGCGATCGACATAGGAGCGTATTGCTTCTGCTTCATCAGCTCGGTAACGCGCTGACCATGCTCAAGTTGCTTACGGGTCGCTTCGTCCAGGTCAGAAGCGAACTGGGCGAATGCCGCCAGTTCACGGTACTGAGCCAGAGCGGTACGGATACCACCGGAGAGCTTCTTGATGATCTTGGTCTGAGCGGCACCACCCACACGGGATACCGAAACACCAGCGTTCACAGCAGGACGGATGCCCGAGTTGAACATGGCCGATTCCAGGAAGATCTGACCGTCGGTGATGGAAATCACGTTGGTCGGAACGAACGCGGAAACGTCGCCAGCCTGGGTTTCGATGATCGGCAGGGCGGTCAGGGAACCGGTCTTGCCAGTCACTGCGCCGTTGGTGAACTTCTCTACGTAGTCTTCCGAAACGCGGGATGCGCGCTCCAGCAGGCGGGAGTGGAGATAGAACACGTCGCCTGGGTAGGCTTCACGGCCTGGTGGACGGCGCAGCAGCAGGGAAATCTGGCGGTAAGCCACTGCTTGCTTGGACAGATCGTCATAAACGATCAGCGCGTCCTCACCGCGGTCGCGGAAGTACTCGCCCATGGTGCAGCCGGAGTACGGAGCCAGGAACTGCAGCGCAGGAGATTCCGAAGCACTGGCCGCCACGATGATCGTGTTGGCCAGGGCGCCGTTTTCTTCCAGCTTGCGAACCACGTTGGCGATGGTCGATTGCTTCTGACCGATGGCGACGTAGACGCAGAAAATGCCGCTGTTCTTCTGGTTGATGATCGCGTCGATCGCCAGAGCGGTCTTACCGATCTGACGGTCACCGATGATCAGCTCACGCTGGCCACGGCCGACAGGGATCATGGCATCGACAGCCTTGTAGCCAGTCTGTACAGGCTGGTCTACCGACTTACGCCAGATCACGCCTGGAGCAACTTTCTCGACCGCATCGGTCTCGGTGTTGTTCAGCGGACCTTTGCCATCAACAGGGTTACCCAGTGCGTCGACTACGCGGCCCAGCAGTTCCTTACCAACAGGAACTTCGAGGATGCGGCCGGTGCACTTGGCGCTCATGCCTTCAGCCAGCGACGTGTACGCGCCCAATACCACGGCACCTACAGAGTCTTGCTCCAGGTTGAGGGCCATACCGTAGACGCCGCCCGGAAACTCGATCATTTCGCCGTACATGACGTCGGCCAGACCGTGAATCCGCACGATGCCGTCAGATACGCTGACGACAGTGCCTTCGTTACGGGCTTGGGAGGTCACATCGAGCTTGTCGATGCGGCCCTTGATAATTTCACTTATTTCGGAAGGATTGAGTTGCTGCATTGCTCTGCTGCCCCTTCAAACTCAAGATTTCAATGCTTCGGCAAGTTTCGCGATTTTGCCGCGAATCGAGCCATCGATAACCAGGTCGCCGGCGCGGATTACAACGCCCCCTATCAGGGACTTGTCTTCCTCGACTTGCAGGCGCACTTCCCGGTTGAGTCGTGCACTGAGAACCTTGGCGAGTTTGTCTTGCTGTTCTTGGTTCAATGCAAAAGCACTGGTCACTTCCACGTCTACCGACTTCTCTTGCTCGGCCTTGTACAGGTCGAAAAGAGCGGCGATCTCCGGCAGAAGCGGGAGACGGTCGTTTTCGGCAACGACGTGAATGAAATTCTGTGCCTTGGCATCGAACTTGTCGCCGCACACGTCAATGAACGTGGCGGCCTTTTCTGCGCTCGTCAGTCGCGGGGCCTTGAGCACGCGCTGCATGGTGTCGTCTTGCGACACCGCTGCTGCCAGGCCGAGCATGGCTGACCAATTGGCCAGTTGCTGGTGGGCCTGAGCGTGCTCGAAGGCCGCCTTAGCGTAAGGTCGGGCCAACGTGGTCAGTTCTGCCATGATCGCCCTCGCTTAGATTTCAGCAGCCAGTTTGTTTACCAGCTCTGCGTGCGCGTTTTGATCGATTGTGGCACCCAGGATCTTCGAAGCACCGCCAACAGCCAGGGCACCCACTTGGGCACGCAAGGCGTCTTTGACGCTGTTCAGTTCCTGTTCGATCTCGGCTTGAGCCTGAGCCTTCACACGGTCAGCTTCGACGCGAGCCTGTTCACGGGCCTCGTCGACAATCTGGGTACCGCGTTTCTTGGCTTGCTCGATGATTTCAGCTGCCTGAGCTTTCGCTTCGCGCAGTTGCTGACCCACTTTCTCATGGGCCAACTCCAGGTCGCGAGCTGCACGGCTGGCAGCGTCCAGACCATCAGCGATCTTCTTTTGACGTTCGTGCAATGCCGCAATGACCGGTGGCCATACGAACTTCATGCAGAACAGTACAAAAATCAGGAACGCAACGGACTGGCCAATCAGGGTCGCATTAATGTTCACGCCAACACCTCGCAGTTACGTTGTCCATCACACCAAATTACCCGGAAGATCCGAGTAATCAGCCAGCGATCTGACCAACGAACGGGTTCGCAAAGGTGAAGAACAGAGCGATACCAACACCGATCATGGTTACGGCGTCGAGCAGACCGGCCACGATGAACATTTTAACTTGCAGCATTGGAACCATTTCTGGCTGACGCGCTGCGCCTTCCAGGAACTTGCCGCCCAACAGGCCGAAACCAATTGCGGTACCCAGTGCGCCCAGGCCGATCAACAGTGCAACAGCGATAGCGGTTAGACCAACTACAGTTTCCATCTTTCCTCCCGACTTTTACGTCGTATGGTTTAGGTTTTTTAGATTAAAGCGGTAAAACAAATCGTTTCATCGAGCCCGTTCGGGCCCCTTCCCGTTTGACCGGGAAGGACATCAGACTAGTCGAGACTGGCCTTAATGGTTTTCTTCGTGCGCCATCGACAGGTAAACGATGGTCAGCATCATGAAGATGAACGCCTGCAAGGTGATGATCAGGATGTGGAACACAGCCCACGCCCATTGCAGCACCACGCCCAGGCCGCTGAGCCAGAGCAGGCCGCTGCCGAACATCACAGCGATCAGGATGAACACCAGCTCGCCGGCATACATGTTGCCGAACAGACGCAGGGCCAGAGAGATTGGCTTGGCGATCAGGGTCACGAATTCAAGGAGGAAGTTCACCGGGATCAGCAGGGCCTGAACGAGGATGTTCTTGCTGCCGAACGGGTGCAGGGTCAGTTCGCCGACGAAGCCGCCGATGCCCTTGACCTTGATGCTGTAGAAAATGATCAGCGCGAAAACCGAGAACGCCATGCCCAGGGTCGCGTTCGGGTCGGTGGTCGACACGGCGCGGAATGGGATGTGCGCATCGCCGGAAATCAGGATGGCCAGTTGAGGAATCCAGTCGACCGGTACCAGGTCGACGGCGTTCATCAGGAACACCCAGACGAAGATGGTCAGTGCCAGCGGCGCAATCACCGGGCTACGGCCATGGAAGCTGTCTTTCACGCTGCCATCGACGAATTCGACCAATACTTCAACGAAGTTCTGCAATGCACCAGGCTGACCGGAAGTCGCTTTCTTTGCCGCCATGCGGAAAAGGAAAACGAAGATCAGACCCAACGCGACCGACCAGCCGAGGGTATCGACGTGGAAAGCCCAGAAGCCCATTTCCTTGGCTTCTGCTGCGGTGTGAGCAAAGCCCCAGCCGCCATTGGGTAGCTGACCGAAGGTCAGGTTCTGCAAGTGGTGCTGGATATAGCCCGAAGCGGTTGTCTCTGCCATGGTTGCCTCAAACGCCCTAAGGTCTCGAAAGTCTTGTTCTCATTAACAGGGGAGCGAACCAGTTGACCATCTGGGTCAATAGGAACACGCCGAATACAGCCAGCGGCGCCAAAGGCTTCACACCTGCAAACGTCAGTGCAAACAGCACTGCCGTCAAAATCAGTTTCCCTGCCTCGCCGGCATAAAAAGACCGGACAATGGCTTGGGCTGCTCGGGCGCCGGAAAACCGAAATGCCCTGTGAGCGAAGTAAATATTGGGAAGCAAGGCTATCAGGCCTCCGCAAAGACCTGAGTATCCGGCGACGACTCCCTTCCATTGCCAAAGCGCCAACGCGGCGATCAGTACAACGACAAACTGGGCCATCAATACCGGGAAAACTGCCAGACGATGGAACGGCAAGCGGTTTGGCGTGCGTGTTTCCATCGCTTTTGCTCTCCAAGGGTCGGCTGCCGAAATTCAATAACTTGGCATAATTTGTGCCGACAAAATGCGCGCAGAGTATAGGGGCGGTTCTGCCCCTATTCAACCTTCAGGTAGTGATTTCCGACTGCGCGCTACAAGAGCAATTGTTTCAGCGAATGTGCGCAAGCACGCCCTGCAACTCGTCGAGAGAGTTATAGCCGATTACCAGCTGACCTTTGCCCTTCTTTCCATGGCGAATCTGCACCGCAGAGCCCAGGCGCTCGGCCAACCGCTGCTCCAGGCGAGCGATATCAGGATCGGTCTTAGGCGCTTCGACAGGGGCCGGTTTACCGCTCAGCCACTGGCGAACCAGTGCCTCGGTTTGGCGCACTGTCAGGCCGCGTGCGACAACATGTCGCGCCCCTTCAACCTGTTGATTTTCCGGCAAACCGAGCAATGCCCGGGCATGCCCCATCTCCAGGTCACCGTGGGACAGCATGGTCTTGATGACTTCCGGCAACGCAATCAACCGAAGCAGGTTGGCCACGGTCACCCGAGATTTACCCACTGCTTCGGCGACTTGTTGCTGGGTCAGTTGGAATTCCTGCTGCAAGCGTTGCAGGGCCACGGCTTCCTCGATCGGGTTGAGGTCTTCGCGCTGGATGTTTTCGATCAATGCCATCGCGATGGCAGTTTCATCCGGCACATCGCGGACCATCGCCGGAATGGTTTCCTGGCCAGCCTGCTGGCTGGCGCGCCAGCGACGTTCGCCAGCGATGATCTCGAAACGCCCATTGGCGATCGGCCGGACCACGATCGGTTGCATCACGCCCTGGCTCTTGATCGATTGAGCCAGCTCTTCCAGTGCCTGCGGGTCCATGTCCCGGCGCGGCTGGTATTTGCCACGCTGGATCAGGTCCAGGGGCAAATGCTGCAATTCGCGCTGGTCGGCCTGCACGGCCTGCTCTTCCAGCGAGCTGACTGTGGGGCCGCTGAGCAGCGCATCCAGTCCACGTCCGAGACCTCGTTTCTTGACGGCCATGGGGTTTCCTTAAGTTGGCTGGGCTGCAGCGATGCGTGGCTGACGGCGCTGGCGGCGAACCATCTCGCCCGCCAGGGCCAGGTAAGCCAGCGCACCACGGGATTGTTTGTCATAAGCCAGGGCCGGCATGCCGTAGCTCGGCGCTTCGGCCAGGCGGATGTTGCGCGGTATGACGGTGTCGTAGAGCTGCTCGCCGAAGTGCTCCTTGAGCTGGGCCGATACGTCGTTCATCAGGCTCAAGCGCGGGTCATACATCGTGCGCAGCAGGCCTTCGACCTTCAGCTCCGGATTCAGCAACTCGGCGATGCGCTTGATGTTATCCACAAGATCGCTCAGCCCTTCGAGGGCGAAGTATTCGCACTGCATGGGGATAATGACCCCATCGGCAGCCACCAAGGCGTTGAGGGTCAGCATCGACAGCGACGGAGGGCAGTCGATCAGAATGTAGTCATAGTTCTCGCGGACCGGTGCCAGTGCGCTGCGCAGGCGGCTTTCCTTCATCTGCATTTCCAGCAGCACCACTTCCGCCGCCGTCAGGTCACGGTTGGCGGGCAGCAGTTGATAACCGCCGTGTTCAGAGAAATGCATGGCCTGGCCCAGATCGCATTCGCCGATCAGGACGTCGTAGATGGAGTTTTCCAGGCCATGTTTATCCACACCGCTACCCATGGTGGCGTTGCCCTGTGGATCGAGATCGATCAACAGCACCCGGCGCTTGGTCGCGACCAGGGATGCTGCGAGGTTGATGCAGGTGGTGGTCTTGCCCACACCACCCTTCTGGTTCGCTATCGCGAATACCTTAGCCATTCTTGCTTGTGTTCCCAATCATGCCGTGCGGCGCAGTATCAGCAGATGGCGTTGGCCTTGGCAACCAGGTACGGCCAAGGCGTGTTCGCTATCGAGGTGGAAGTCTGCCGGCAATGCTACCAGCTCATCGGCCGGATGAACGCCCTTCATTGCCAGCCAACGCGTATCGGCATCGCCCAGGTGGCGAGTCCAGTTGCTGAAGTTCTCCATGCTGCTGAACGCCCGGGAGATGATCCCGTTGAACGGCTCGGCAGGCTGGAACGCTTCGACGCGGCTGTGGATAACTTGCAGGTTATCCAGCTTGAGTTCGAGTTTGACCTGGGTCAGGAAGCGGGTTTTCTTGCCGTTGCTGTCCAAACAGGTCACTTGCGAGCCGGGAAACAGGATTGCCAGCGGAATGCCTGGCATGCCGCCGCCGCTGCCGACGTCCAGCCAGCGACCGTTTTCGATGAAGGACATGACGCTGAGGCTATCGAGCAAATGCCGCGAGACCATTTCATCCGGATCGCGCACGGCGGTCAGGTTGTAGGCCTTGTTCCACTTGATCAACAGCGCCAGATAACCCAGCAATTGCGCTTGCTGGTCTTCGCTCAAGCTGACGCCGAGCTGACGTGCACCTGTGGATAACTCTTGCGCGTGTTGCGAGGTGACCATCGAGCTCAAGCGCTTTGCTCCAACTGGCGGCCGGCGCCGCGTTTTTTCAAATGAATCATCAACAGCGAAATGGCCGCCGGCGTGACGCCTGGGATACGCGAGGCCTGTCCCAGGGTTTCGGGACGGGTCGCACCGAGCTTGCTCTGGATTTCCTTCGACAACCCGGAAATACCGGTGTAATCGATATCCACAGGTAGCTTGGTGTCTTCGCTGGCTCGCAGCCGGGCGATTTCGTCCTGTTGACGGTCGATGTAACCGGCGTATTTGGTCTTGATCTCGACCTGTTCAGCCACCTGTGGATCTTCCGCGCCCTGACCGGTCACTTCCACCAGCCCGACGTAATCGATTTCCGGGCGGCTCAAGAGATTGAGCAAGTTGTATTCGTGAGTCAGCGGCGTACCGAATTTCGCCGCGATGGCATCGCCCTGCTCGGTACCGGGGCGAACCCAGGTGCTTCTCAGACGCTGCTCTTCCAGCTCGATGCTCTCGCGTTTCTTGCAGAACGCGGCCCAGCGCACGTCATCCACCAAGCCCAGCTCACGACCTTTTTCGGTCAGGCGCAGGTCGGCGTTGTCTTCACGCAGGATCAGGCGATATTCGGCGCGAGAGGTGAACATCCGATACGGTTCCTGGGTACCCAGGGTAATCAGGTCGTCCACCAACACTCCGATGTACGCCTCGTCGCGGCGCGGGCACCAGCTGTCCTTGCCCTGGGCACGCAATGCTGCGTTGGCACCGGCGAGCAAACCTTGGGCGCCGGCTTCTTCGTAACCGGTGGTGCCGTTGATCTGCCCGGCGAAAAACAGGCCGCCGATAACTTTGGTTTCCAAGCTGTATTTCAAATCGCGCGGGTCAAAGTAATCATATTCGATGGCGTAACCGGGGCGAACGATATGCGCGTTTTCCATGCCGCGAATCGATTGCACGATCTGTAATTGCACGTCGAACGGCAGGCTTGTGGATATCCCGTTCGGATACAGCTCATGGGTGGTCAAGCCTTCCGGCTCGATGAACACCTGATGGCTTTCCTTGTCGGCAAAGCGATGGATCTTGTCTTCGATGGACGGGCAATAACGCGGGCCGACACCTTCGATTTCACCGGCGGCGGAATACATCGGCGAGCGATCGAGATTCGCCGCAATGATTTCGTGGGTGCGTGCGTTGGTATGGGTGATCCAGCAACTGACTTGCCGTGGATGCTGTTCCTTGTTGCCCATGAACGACATCACCGGGATCGGCGTATCGCCAGGCTGCTCGGTCATCACCGAGAAATCCACCGACTTGCCGTCGATGCGAGGTGGCGTACCGGTTTTCAGGCGCCCGACACGCAATGGCAATTCACGCAGGCGCTGGGCCAGGGCGATCGACGGCGGATCACCGGCGCGACCTCCGGAAAAATTCTGCAAACCAATGTGGATAAGTCCGCCGAGGAAGGTCCCGGTTGTCAACACCACGGAGTCAGCGAAGAAACGCAGGCCCATTTGCGTGACGACACCGCGTACCTGGTCCTGCTCGACGATCAGGTCATCGGCTGCTTGTTGAAATATCCACAGGTTCGGCTGGTTTTCCAGGATTTCGCGGACAGCGGCCTTGTACAGGATACGGTCGGCCTGGGCGCGAGTAGCACGCACCGCAGGGCCTTTGCGGCTGTTCAAAACGCGAAACTGGATGCCGCCCTTATCGGTGGCAATGGCCATCGCACCGCCAAGGGCATCGATTTCCTTGACCAGATGGCTTTTGCCGATCCCACCAATGGCAGGGTTGCAACTCATGGCACCGAGGGTTTCCACGTTATGCGTCAACAGCAGGGTTTTTGCGCCCATGCGTGCTGATGCAAGTGCTGCCTCGGTACCGGCATGACCGCCGCCGATGACGATCACTTCAAAACGGGAAGGGAAATCCACCACGCACCTCGTGCCTGCTTTATTCAGGTAATTCGGAAATAGATTTGGGTCGAGTCCTGGGCGTTTTTCGAACCAGGTCGGCAAGTATAGGGACTTCGCCCTTCCTAAAGAACCCTTTGCACAAAATTTAACCAGCTGTGGAGAACCCGCGGTTAAAGAAATTAAAAAGAGAGAAATTTATAAAACCTTTGTTTTTATGTTTATTCTTACTGAGCCTCATATCTGTGGATAAAGCTCTGTAGACCTTTATTTACTTCGTGTACAGAGATTCAAAACCCTGTGACCATGTGGCAGTGAGGGGCTTGGATAACCGGTGTAAGCCTGTGGATTAAAGGGACAGTTATCCACAGAAGCAGTTATCTTCAGCTTTGGAGGGGATTTATCAACCGATCTCAATGGCAGTTATTCACAGGGCTTGATCCACAGTGAAGAGCCGCTACAGAGTCGCAGCAGCGTCCACAGGCAAGCCGCCATCAAGGGCAATCGTTTAAAAAAGACAGGACCGGGTTTGCGTTGCGCTCGATAGGTTTCGAGGGCAAACCCGGTTTTAAAGGTGGGCTATTTACCGATGCAGAAGCTGGAAAAGATCCGGCCCAGTAAGTCATCGGAACTGAAAGCCCCGGTAATTTCCCCTAGGGAATGCTGGGCCTGGCGCAGATCTTCGGCCAACAATTCGCCAGCCCCCGCCAGGGTCAGCTGCGTACGACCGTGTTCCAAGGCCGCGCTGGCATGGCGCAACGCTTCCAAGTGCCGCCGGCGAGCGCTGAAGCTGCTTTCCGAAGTCTGCTCATAGCCCATGCAAGCCTTGAGGTGCTCGCGCAGCAGCTCCAGGCCTTCACCCGCCGACTTGGCGCTCAGGCTGATGGTCACGTGCCCGTCATGACTGACATCCAAGGCAATCACTTCGCCGGTCAGGTCGGCCTTGTTGCGAATCAGGGTGACTTTCGCCGGGTCCGGACGGACCTCGAGGAATTCAGGCCACAAGGCAAAGGGATCGTCCGCTTCCGGCGCGGTGGCATCCACCACCAGCAATACCCGGTCGGCTTCACCGATGGCCTTGAGCGCACGCTCAACGCCGATTTTTTCCACCTGGTCCTCGGTGTCGCGCAAACCGGCCGTATCCACCACGTGCAGCGGCATGCCGTCGATGTGGATATGTTCACGGAGGATGTCCCGGGTGGTGCCGGCGATCTCGGTGACAATCGCGGCCTCGCGGCCGGCCAGGGCATTCAACAGGCTGGACTTGCCGGCATTCGGCCGCCCAGCGATGACCACGGTCATCCCGTCGCGCAACAATGCACCCTGCCCGGCCTCGCGCAGTACTGTGGATAACTCGGCGCGCACTTTATCGAGCATGCTCAGCACGTGGCCATCGGCCAGGAAGTCGATTTCTTCCTCCGGAAAGTCGATTGCAGCCTCGACGTAGATGCGCAGCCCAATCATTTGTTCGGTGAGGTTATGCACACGCTGGGAAAAAGCGCCCTGCAACGAACGCAAGGCGTTGCGTGCGGCCTGTGCAGAACTGGCTTCGATCAGATCAGCGATGGCTTCGGCCTGGGCCAGGTCGAGTTTGTCGTTGAGGAATGCCCTTTCGCTGAACTCACCCGGACGGGCCAGGCGGCAGCCCAGTTCGAGGCAACGCTTGAGCAGCATGTCCAGCACGATGGGACCGCCGTGTCCTTGCAGTTCCAGTACGTCTTCGCCGGTGAACGAATTCGGCCCAGGGAAATAAAGGGCCAGCCCTTCGTCGAGCACCTGCTGGTCATCACTGAAAAACGGGCCGTAATGGGCGAACCGCGGTTTGAGTTCACGGCCGCTGATAGCCTGGGCCGCGACACTGGCCAATGGCCCGGAAATACGGACGATGCCAACACCGCCGCGACCTTGAGCAGTGGCGACAGCAGCGATGGTTTCACGCGGTGCACTCATAAACCGGTATCCAGACAAAAGTGGCAGATAGCAAAACGCCCCACTAGGGGGCGTTTTGTGTGGTTATCCACAGAGCAAGTTACGCCTCGGCTTTTTTCGCAGCCGCTTCGATCTTACGCGTGATGTACCACTGCTGGGTGATGGACAACACGTTGTTCACAACCCAGTACAGCACAAGACCTGCTGGGAACCAGAGGAAGAAGAAGGTGAAGATAATCGGCATCATCTTCATGACCTTCGCTTGCATCGGATCCGGAGGTGTCGGGTTCAACTGCTGCTGGATAAACATGGTCGCGCCCATGATGATCGGCAGGATGAAGAACGGATCCTTGATCGACAGGTCAGTAATCCACAGCATGAACGGTGCCTGACGCATCTCCACGCTTTCCAGCAGAACCCAGTACAGCGCAAGGAATACTGGCATCTGAACAAGAATTGGCAAGCAACCGCCCAAGGGGTTGATCTTCTCTTTCTTGTACAGCTCCATCATGGCCTGCGACATTTTCTGCCGATCATCGCCATGTTGCTCTTTCAGCGCTGCCAGTTTCGGCGCCACGGCACGCATGCGCGCCATGGATTTATAACTGGCCGCCGACAGTGGGAAAAAGATCCCCTTGATCAGCATGGTCAGGAAAATAATCGACCAGCCCCAGTTACCGACGATGCTGTGGATATGTTGCAGCAACCAGAAGATTGGCTGGGCAATGAACCACAGGAAACCGTAGTCCACGGTCAGTTCCAAGCCTGGGGACAACTCCTTGAGCACAGCCTGGCTTTTTGGCCCGGCGTACAGGATGGCGCTGGTTTCGACTTTCGCACCTGGCGCGGCGGTCAGGGCAGGGCCGGTGTAACCGACGATGTAGTTGCCTTTGCTGTCTTTACGCGTCTGGACGAGGTTGTTTTCGCCCTTCTGTGGAATCCACGCGGTTACAAAATAATGCTGCAACCAGGCAACCCAGCCACCTTGGACGGTTTCCTTGAGCTGCGCCTTGTCCATGTCTTTCATGGACACTTTCTTGTACGGCTCGGAACTTGTCCACAGGGCGGCGCCCAGGTAAGTCGCGGTGCCGGTGGCGGTGCTGGAGGAAGGATCATCGCTGGCGTCACGCTTGAGCTGCGCAAACATCGCGCCAGACCAAGGTTGGGCGCTCTGGTTGTCGACCAGGTAAGTCACAGTCACGTCATACATGCCGCGCTTCAGGGTGAAACGCTTGATGTAATTGACGCCATCCTTGCTGAACTTCAGGTCGGCGACCAATTGGTCCTGACCGTCAGCCAGTTGATAAACCTTCTTCTCCGCCGAATAAACCGGACGACCGGCTGGGTTGGCATCCGGGCCGTTGGCGCCGATCAGGCCGCTTTGGGCCAAATAGGTACGCTCGTTACCGTTGTCGAACAACTGGAACGGGATTTCCGGATGGTCCTGGCGACGCGGATACAAAGGCAGCTTCAACTGGGCGACATCGCCACCTTGTGGATCGATTGCCAGCTCGAGCACGTCGGTCTTGATCTGAATCAGGTCCTTGCTGGCGGCCACGGGGGCTTCGGCTGGAGCACTGGTGTCACTTGCCGCGCGCGGGACATCGTCATTGCTGGCAGTGTTATTGCCAGTTGCTGTATCCGGCAGGCTCGGTGCGGTATTGCTGGCTGCAACATTCTGAGTCGGCAGGGCAGCCTGGCCGTAGTCCTGGTTCCATTTAAGGACCATGACATAGGACACGATTGCCAGGGCGACGATCAGGATCGTGCGTTTGATATCCATGATTACTCGGCCATCGAAGAAGAACGGGAGGTAGGGATAGGCGGAACCGGGTCATAACCGCCGGGATTCCACGGATGACAGCGACCTAAACGACGAAAGGTCAGCCAGCCACCGCGCAGAAGGCCATGATTTTCTATGGCTTCATACGCGTAGCAGGAACAACTGGGGTAGAAACGACAGTGGCTGGCCATCAGAGGACTAATGGCGTAGCGGTAAAACTGGATCGGAACGAGTGCCAGTTTACGCATCGGTACTGTCTACCCCTACAGTTTCGGTGTTGACTGCCGGTGCTGGCTTGTTACGAGCCAGGCGTTTCCAGAGCTTGCCGAAATGCTGAATCAATTCGGGGTTTTCTACATCACCCAAACCTTTGCGCGCGACGATAACAATGTCCCAGCCGACCAGTGAATCCTGGTTCAGGCGAAACGATTCGCGCATCAGACGTTTGAGGCGATTGCGCTGAACGGAGAGCTTTACGCTCTTTTTCCCGATAACCAGCCCGAGTCGGGGGTGATCGAGATCGTTACTGCGCGCAAGGAGCAGGAGATTTTTCCCCGGAACCTTGCCGGTAGGGGAGTCAAAGACTGCCTTGAAATGCCGGGGGGTAAGCAGACGCTTTTCCCGACTGAAGTCCTGACTCACCTCCAGTGCCGGATTATCAAACTGCCAGACGCGCACGACCTTTGGCGCGACGACGCGACAGGACGGCACGACCGTTCTTGGTAGCCATGCGAGCACGGAAACCGTGGGTACGAGCGCGTTTGATAGTGCTTGGTTGGAAAGTACGTTTCATGTCGTGTTACCTGGTTCGTCCACAACGGGCCGGAATGGCCCCCGTTTTAAGAGACCGGGGATTCTAGAGAAAGCAAGCCTCTAGGTCAATTTCCAACCAGCGTTTCCTTTAAATAGATATCCAGGCGCTTGCGGCGGATTCAGCACGCTGCACCAGATATAGAAATAAAGAAGGGAATTATTTAAAGCTTTTCTGTAAAGCTTATAAAAGCAAGGGTGCCACTTATCTGTGGATAACCATGCCGACGCCTTGTAATCCGCTATGTACAGAGAATGACAACTACAGGGGAAAGCGGTGGCAACCCTGTGCCGCGCTGTCGGATAAGCTGTGGGTGGAATAGCTATTTATCCACAGGGCGGTTATCCACTGACTTTAACCCCCAGTTGTACAACGGCCTTAGAGGGGTTTATCCACAGGGCTTATCCACCGACCATCCGTCGCCTTTCTCATGGGTAAGGCGTTGATAAATCATGGACGTTGATCAAGCTGCATGTGGATAAGTGAACGACTGATCGCTACAATGGCCGCTTGTTTTTGCCTCACCGGCTTTCAACTTAGGGGATATCCGTGTCAGTGGAACTTTGGCAGCAGTGCGTGGAGCTTTTGCGCGATGAGCTGCCTGCCCAACAATTCAACACTTGGATCCGTCCACTACAGGTCGAAGCCGAAGGCGACGAGTTGCGTGTCTATGCACCGAACCGTTTCGTTCTCGACTGGGTCAACGAAAAGTACCTGGGCCGGGTCATGGAACTGCTCGACGAGCATGGCAACGGCATGGCGCCCGCGTTGTCCTTATTAATAGGCAGCAAACGCAGCTCGGCGCCGCGGGCCGCTCCCAATGCGCCACTGGCTGCCTCGGCGTCCCAAACCCAGGCTGCCGCCGCACCGGTCAACAACCATGCCGCGCCGGCACCCGCACCTACTTCAAGCAAACGCAACGCACAAAAAATCGCCGAGGTCAGCGAAGAACCTTCAAGGGACAGCTTCGACCCCATGGCGGGTGCAAGCTCCCAGCAGGCCCCGGTACGGGCAGAACAACGCACCGTTCAGGTAGAAGGTGCGCTCAAGCACACCAGCTATCTGAACCGCACCTTTACCTTCGAAAACTTCGTCGAGGGTAAGTCCAACCAGCTGGCCCGGGCGGCAGCCTGGCAGGTGGCGGATAACCCCAAGCATGGCTACAACCCGCTCTTCCTTTATGGCGGTGTTGGCCTGGGTAAAACCCACTTGATGCACGCTGTGGGTAACCATCTATTAAAGAAGAACCCGAATGCCAAGGTTGTCTACCTGCATTCCGAGCGTTTCGTGGCCGACATGGTCAAGGCGCTGCAGCTGAACGCTATCAACGAGTTCAAGCGTTTCTACCGTTCGGTGGATGCTTTGCTGATCGACGATATTCAGTTCTTCGCTCGCAAGGAACGTTCACAGGAAGAGTTTTTCCACACCTTCAACGCATTGCTCGAAGGTGGCCAGCAGGTCATTCTCACCAGCGACCGCTACCCGAAAGAGATCGAAGGCCTGGAAGAACGTTTGAAGTCGCGTTTCGGCTGGGGCCTGACGGTAGCCGTTGAGCCACCGGAGCTGGAAACCCGGGTCGCGATCCTGATGAAGAAGGCCGACCAGGCCAAGGTCGAGTTGCCTCATGACGCGGCGTTCTTCATCGCTCAGCGTATTCGCTCGAACGTGCGCGAGCTTGAAGGTGCGCTTAAACGCGTTATCGCCCACTCGCATTTCATGGGCCGCGATATCACCATCGAGCTGATTCGCGAATCGCTGAAGGATCTGTTGGCGCTTCAGGATAAGCTGGTATCTGTGGATAACATTCAGCGCACCGTTGCTGAGTACTACAAGATCAAGATATCCGATCTGCTATCGAAGCGCCGTTCGCGATCGGTGGCGCGTCCACGTCAGGTGGCGATGGCCTTGTCCAAGGAACTGACCAACCACAGCCTGCCGGAGATCGGTGATGTGTTTGGCGGACGTGACCATACCACCGTGCTGCACGCCTGCCGCAAGATCAATGAACTTAAGGAATCCGACGCGGACATCCGCGAGGACTACAAGAACCTGCTGCGTACACTGACCACTTGATGACCACCAGCGCAGCTTATTAAGGCAAGGGACTAGACCATGCATTTCACCATTCAACGCGAAGCCCTGTTGAAACCCCTGCAACTGGTCGCGGGCGTTGTCGAACGCCGCCAGACCTTGCCGGTACTTTCCAACGTGCTGCTGGTTGTCGAAGGCCAGCAACTGTCGCTGACCGGTACCGACCTGGAAGTCGAACTGGTTGGTCGTGTCCAACTTGAAGAGCCGGCCGATCCAGGCTCCATCACAGTGCCCGCGCGCAAGCTGATGGATATCTGCAAGAGCCTGCCAAACGATGCGCTGATCGATATCAAGGTCGATGAGCAAAAGCTCGTCGTCAAGGCGGGCCGTAGCCGCTTCACTTTGTCGACCCTGCCGGCGAATGACTTCCCGACCGTGGAAGAAGGCCCAGGCTCGCTGACTTGCAGCCTTGAGCAAAGCAAGTTGCGTCGCCTGATTGAGCGCACCAGTTTCGCCATGGCCCAGCAAGACGTGCGCTACTACCTCAACGGCATGTTGTTGGAAGTCTCCGCGGGCATCATCCGCGCCGTGGCCACCGACGGTCACCGCTTGGCGATGTGCTCGATGCAAGCCGATATCGGCCAACCGGATCGTCATCAGGTGATCGTACCGCGCAAAGGTATCCTTGAATTGGCGCGCCTGCTGACTGAGCCCGACGGCAACGTCAGCATCGTGCTGGGCCAGCATCACATCCGTGCGACCACGGGTGAATTCACTTTCACTTCGAAGCTGGTAGACGGCAAGTTCCCGGATTACGAACGTGTGTTGCCAAAAGGTGGCGACAAACTCGTGCTGGGTGACCGGCAGGCACTGCGCGAAGCCTTCAGCCGAACCGCGATTCTGTCCAACGAGAAGTACCGTGGCATTCGCCTGCAATTGGCCAATGGTCAGCTGAAAATCCAGGCGAACAACCCGGAGCAGGAAGAAGCGGAAGAAGAAGTAGGCGTGGACTACAACGGTGGCTCCCTGGAAATCGGCTTCAACGTCAGCTATTTGCTCGACGTGCTGGGCGTGATGACCACTGAGCAGGTACGACTGATCCTGTCTGACTCCAACAGCAGTGCGCTGGTGCAAGAGTCCGATAACGACGATTCGGCCTACGTTGTCATGCCGATGCGTCTGTAATCAGAATCAGCTAGATGTCCTTAAGTCGCGTCTCGGTCACCGCGGTGCGCAATCTGCACCCGGTGACCTTCTCCCCTTCCCCCCGCATCAATATCCTTTACGGCGCCAACGGCAGCGGCAAAACCAGCGTCCTGGAAGCCGTGCACCTGCTTGGGCTTGCCCGTTCGTTTCGAAGCAGCCGTCTGTTACCGGTCATCCAGTACGAGCAACTTGCGTGCACGGTGTTCGGGCAGGTGGAACTGGCGGAAGGTGGCCACAGCGCCCTGGGGATCTCGCGGGACCGGCAAGGCGAGTTCCAGATCCGCATCGATGGGCAGAATGCCCGCAGTGCCGCGCAACTGGCAGAGATTCTTCCGCTGCAGCTGATCAACCCGGACAGCTTCCGACTGCTGGAGGGCGCGCCGAAGATTCGTCGGCAGTTTCTCGACTGGGGTGTGTTCCACGTGGAACCACGTTTCATGGCGACTTGGCAGCGCTTGCAGAAGGCGCTGCGCCAGCGAAACTCTTGGCTGCGACATGGTACACTTGACGCCGTTTCACAGGCGGTTTGGGACAGGGAACTGTGTCAAGCCAGTGCTGAAATTGATGAATACCGCCGTGCTTACATCAAAGCCTTGAAACCGGTCTTTGAACAGACCTTGAGCGAGTTGGTTGAGCTTGAGGGCCTGACGCTCAGCTATTACCGAGGTTGGGACAAGGACCGGGAGTTGAGTGCCGTATTGGCTGGCTCGCTTCAGCGTGATCAGCAGATGGGCCATACCCAGGCCGGACCACAACGTGCTGACTTGCGTCTCAGATTGGGCGCACACAACGCCGCGGACATTCTGTCCCGAGGTCAGCAGAAACTGGTGGTGTGTGCCTTGCGTATTGCCCAGGGGCATCTGGTCAGCCAGGCCCGTCGCGGTCAGTGTATTTATCTGGTGGATGACTTGCCGTCCGAACTGGACGAAGCCCACCGCCGCGCGCTGTGCCGCTTGCTGGAAGACTTACGCTGCCAAGTGTTCATCACTTGTGTAGACCACGAATTATTGAGGGAAGGCTGGCAGACGGAAACGCCAGTTGCTCTGTTCCACGTGGAACAGGGCCGTATCACCCAGACCCACGACCATCGGGAGTGAAGGCATTGAGCGAAGAAAATACGTACGACTCAACAAGCATTAAAGTGCTTAAAGGCCTGGATGCCGTACGCAAACGTCCCGGTATGTACATTGGCGACACCGACGATGGTAGTGGTCTGCACCACATGGTGTTCGAGGTAGTCGACAACTCCATCGACGAAGCCCTCGCCGGCCACTGCGACGACATCAGTATCATTATCCACCCGGATGAATCCATCACCGTTCGCGACAACGGCCGTGGCATCCCGGTAGACGTGCACAAAGAAGAAGGCGTATCTGCGGCTGAGGTCATCATGACCGTGCTGCACGCCGGCGGTAAATTCGACGACAACTCCTACAAAGTATCCGGCGGTCTCCACGGTGTAGGCGTTTCCGTTGTAAACGCCCTGTCCGAAAAGCTTGTTCTTACCGTACGCCGCAGCGGCAAGATCTGGGAACAAACCTACGTTCACGGTGTGCCTCAGGCACCGATGGCGATCGTGGGCGACAGCGAAAGCACCGGCACCCAGATCCACTTCAAGGCTTCGAGCGAAACCTTCAAGAACATCCATTTCAGCTGGGACATCCTGGCCAAGCGGATTCGTGAACTGTCTTTCCTCAACTCCGGTGTGGGCATCGTCCTCAAGGACGAACGCAGCGGCAAGGAAGAGCTGTTCAAATACGAAGGTGGCCTGCGTGCATTCGTTGAATACTTGAACACCAACAAGACCCCGGTCAACCAGGTGTTCCACTTCAACGTCCAGCGTGAAGACGGCATCGGCGTGGAAATCGCCTTGCAGTGGAACGACAGCTTCAATGAGAACCTGTTGTGCTTCACCAATAACATTCCGCAGCGCGACGGCGGTACTCACCTGGTGGGCTTCCGTTCGGCGCTGACGCGTAACCTGAACAACTACATCGAACAGGAAGGGCTGGCGAAGAAGCACAAAGTTGCCACCACCGGTGACGATGCTCGTGAAGGCCTGACCGCGATCATCTCGGTTAAGGTGCCGGATCCGAAGTTCAGCTCCCAGACCAAGGACAAGCTGGTGTCTTCCGAAGTGAAGACCGCGGTCGAACAGGAAATGGGCAAGTACTTCTCCGACTTCCTGCTGGAGAACCCGAACGAAGCCAAGCTGGTGGTCGGCAAGATGATCGACGCCGCTCGTGCCCGTGAAGCGGCGCGCAAGGCCCGTGAGATGACTCGCCGCAAAGGCGCGCTGGACATCGCCGGCCTGCCGGGCAAACTGGCTGACTGCCAGGAAAAGGACCCTGCCCTGTCCGAGCTGTACCTGGTGGAAGGTGACTCTGCTGGCGGTTCCGCCAAGCAGGGTCGCAACCGCCGTACCCAGGCCATCCTGCCTCTCAAGGGCAAAATCCTCAACGTCGAGAAGGCGCGCTTCGACAAGATGATTTCCTCCCAGGAAGTCGGCACCTTGATCACCGCGCTGGGCTGCGGCATTGGCCGCGAAGAGTACAACATCGACAAGTTGCGCTATCACAACATCATCATCATGACCGATGCTGACGTCGACGGGTCGCACATCCGTACCCTGCTGCTGACCTTCTTCTTCCGTCAGTTGCCGGAGCTGATCGAGCGCGGCTACATCTACATCGCCCAGCCGCCGCTGTACAAGGTCAAAAAAGGCAAGCAAGAGCAATACATCAAAGACGACGACGCCATGGAAGAGTACATGACGCAATCGGCCCTGGAAGATGCGAGCCTGCACCTGAACGAAGATGCCCCGGGCATTTCCGGCGAAGCCCTTGAGCGTCTGGTGAATGACTTCCGCCTGGTGATGAAGACCCTCAAGCGCCTATCGCGCCTGTACCCACAGGAACTGACCGAGCACTTCATCTACCTGCCAGCCGTGAGCCTGGAGCAGTTGTCCGATCACGCTGCGATGCAGGATTGGCTGGCCCAGTACGAAGTACGCCTGCGCACTGTCGAGAAATCCGGCCTGGTCTACAAAGCCAGCCTGCGTGAAGACCGTGAGCGTAACGTCTGGCTGCCGGAAGTCGAATTGATTTCCCACGGCTTGTCGAACTACGTCACCTTCAACCGCGACTTCTTCGGCAGCAATGACTACAAGACCGTCGTATCCCTCGGTGCGCAACTGAGCACGCTGCTGGACGAAGGCGCATACATCCAGCGCGGTGAGCGCAAGAAAGCCGTCACCGAGTTCAAGGAAGCCCTTGAATGGCTGATGGCCGAAAGCACCAAGCGCCATACCATCCAGCGATACAAAGGTCTGGGCGAGATGAACCCGGATCAGTTGTGGGAAACCACCATGGATCCGAGCTCGCGCCGCATGCTGAAAGTCACCATCGAAGACGCCATTGGCGCGGACCAGATTTTCAACACCCTGATGGGTGATGCGGTCGAGCCTCGTCGTGACTTCATCGAGAGCAATGCGTTGGCGGTGTCCAACCTGGATTTCTGATCCGGTGTCGATGGGCACATTAAGTGTCGTAACTGGGCGGGATACTGTCGCTCTTTAACGAAACCCCGGCCTCGTGCCGGGGTTTCGTCGTTTTAGGAGATGGTTTTTCGGGCCTAAGGTGATGCTGACTTGTACAATCGAGCCCAATTTTTTTTCCAGTATGTCTGAGTGCAGTCGCAACAATAGTCGGCGCTGGGCATCATGCTTTGTAGGGACTGATTTACCCATGGCTCATAAGTTGTCACTCGAAACGCTCGAATCTTGGCTTTGGGAGTCTGCGAATATTCTGCGCGGTTCTATCGACTCTTCCGACTTCAAGAACTACATTTTCGGACTGCTTTTCCTCAAGCGATACAATGACGTGTTTGACGAACGTGTCGCTAAGTTAATGGACGACGAAAAACTGAGCTACGGTGATGCTCAGGAAGAAATCGAGGAAAAATGGGGCAAGTTCCCTATCAGTGCCCGCTGGTTTGATCTCATTTCTCGCACGGAAAACATTGGCGAAGCGTTGGATAAGGCTTTTGCGACCATCGAGGCCAACAGCCCCGAATTGCAACACGTGCTGACTGCCACTCAATACGGCGACAAACGGGTGCTATCGGATGCCACCTTGCAGCGCCTGCTGCGCCACTTTAACCAGTACAAGCTCGGCAATGGCGACCTGTACAAGGCTGACATGCTGGGCGATGCATACGAGTATCTGATCAAGCAGTTTGCCGACGACGCGGGTAAGAAAGGTGGCGAGTTCTATACGCCCAAGGCTGTGGTGCAATTAGTGGTTGAGCTAATCGATCCGCAACCTGGCCACAGTGTGTATGATCCTACCTGTGGCAGTGGCGGCATGTTGGTGGAGAGCGCTCACCATGTATCTGGTTTGCCCAACGGCACTCTGATGGGTAAACCCAATGTGTTGCTGCACGGGCAAGAGAAGAACTTGGGCACCTGGGCCATAGCTAAACTCAATCTTTACCTGCACAACATGCATGCATCTATTGAACGTGGGGATACGCTGGTCGAGCCCAAGCACCTCAACGGCGATTACCTAAAGACCTTTGATCGCGTGATTGCTAACCCTCCGTTCTCAGCCAAATCCTGGTGGACTCCGCTGGAGTTAAGCAACGAAAACGAACAGGAGAACGGCAAGAAGGCCAAAGCGCCAAATTACAAGCAGGTCAGTGACCCCTATGGCCGGTTGGTATATGGCGTCCCGCCACGGGGCTATGCTGACCTTGCCTTTGCTCAACATATGCTGGCCAGCCTCAAGGCCGACGGTCGCATGGGCATTATCCTGCCCCATGGCGTGCTGTTCCGCAGTGGTGAGGAAGGCAAGATTCGTGAGGGACTGCTGTTCGGCACCGACGCCGCCAGCGGTAATCAGCCGGGCGACCTGATTGAAGCAATTGTCGGCCTGCCCTCTGCCTTGTTCTACAACACCGGCATCCCGGCTTGCGTGCTAATCCTGAACAAGCAGAAACCCGCTGCCCTCAAGGGTCTGGTCATCATCATCGATGCCAGTCGTGACTACCTCGAAGGCAAGGCGCAGAACAGCCTGCGTGCTGAAGACCTCACGCGCATCGTCAGCACTCACAAGGCAGCATTCGAACAGCAAGCCGAGGTCGAAAACTATTGTCGGCTAGTGAAGCTGGACGAAATCCGCAGCAATGACGGCAACCTCAACATTGCCCGCTATATCGACAATGGTAAGGCCCAAAAAGTCGTGGACGTGGCAGCCATCTTGGATGAACTGGCAATGCTCGCCGAGGAGGAAGCGCAGGTTGATAGTCGATTGAATGGCTATTTGGCAGAGTTGGGATTTACCAGATGAAAGTCGATCTCATCGAAACTGTTGTTGGATTGGTACCAAAATCTTGGTGCATTCAGAATCTTGAAGACATTTCCGGCTTCATTACAAAAGGTGGAACACCAACTACGTATGGCTTTGACTGGGCTGATGAGGATAGCGGGGTTCCATTTTTTCGTAGTGAATGCGTAACCGATAACGGCTTTAATCTTAAAGGAATGAATTTTATTCATGCTGATGCTCATCGGCAGATGAATCGCTCCGAGGTAAAGCCAGGCGATCTATTGATGACCATCACTGGAAATATTGGTCGAGTTGCACGAGCGCCAATAGATTTTTTTTCAGCAAACATAAATCAACACATTGCGAGAATCCGGATTCAGGACGGATTAGAAGTAAGCGCTGACTATGTGTATCAGTGTTTGAAACACGATGGTTATGTGACTCATTATCGTGCCATCTTGACTGGTCAGGCATATCCGCAAATCAGTTTGCAGCAGGTTCGTGAAACGCCAATCCCGCTGCCGACCTTTCCTGAGCAACAGAAAATCGCCACTATCCTCACAGCTGTGGACGATAAAATGGACGTTATAGCCCGACAGATTGAAGCCACACAAGGCCTAAAACAGGGCCTGATGCAAACCCTGTTCAGCTGGGGCGTAGGAACCCAAGATGCTGCCGATTGGCCCACTGTGCCGCTACAGGAGGTCGCGGAAGTTCGTACCGGTGTTGCAAAAGGCAAAAAGGGGCTGAAGGAGCCTGCCGAATTACCATATCTGCGCGTTGCCAATGTGCAGGATGGGCATATCGATCTCGCTGAGGTAAAAACCATTGCGGTGGAGGCGGCCCAGCTTGAACGCTATGCGCTTCAGCCTGGTGATGTACTGATGACCGAAGGTGGGGATTTCGACAAGCTAGGCCGTGGGGATGTTTGGAAGGGTCAGATATCTCCGTGCCTTCATCAGAACCACGTCTTTGCGGTACGACCAGATCCCTCCAAACTGAATTCTTATTACCTCGCGGCGTTAGCAGCGAGTGATTATGGCCGACAATATTTTCTCTCGTGCTCTAAACGCACTACAAATCTAGCAAGTATCAACTCATCCCAGTTAAAGACTTTCCCAGTGCTTTTGCCACCTTTGGATGAGCAAGTACGTATTGCCGATATTGTGGCTGCCGCCAATGCTCGAATTGAAACACTGAAAACGAAAAAGGCCCACTACCAAACCCTCAAACGCGGCTTGATGCAAAAGCTGCTAACCGGCGAATGGCGGGTCAAGCTCGATAGTCTTACCGGTACAGCTTGAGTTTTATTCATGGATGAAATAACCCTCCTACCCTCGGATCCTGGACCTAACCTTCAGCGCACCGTGCAGGGCAAGCTAGGGCGCTACATGTTCCAGTTGCATCAGTACGACCGGCTGCTCAAAGCCATGGTGACCCCATAGCGAGGTGAATGGCCCACCGGAGCGACTTCAGGCTATCCGTGACGAGAAGGTTGCATGCGCATCCATGAGTCTCAGCAGTTTGAAATTCGCAAGCAAAGCCAAACCGGTGATGGCTCTATGGGGGTTTGGTATCGAAGTCGTCCGAGGGAAACCTCTAAGGTACAGGAGTACGCAATGAGCCAGTCACCGGAAAAAGTCGGTGTTGAGCTGCCCGCCATCAGTTGGCTGATCAAGCTGGGCTACACCCATCTACCCGGTAACCAGGTACAGGTTGAATATCGTCACCTGGCACCGGTATTGGACGATGTGTTGCAGGCTCGGCTGCTGATCCTCAACCCATGGCTGGCGAGCGCGCCCGGTGGCATCAGTGCCGCACTGATCGAGCTACGTAAACGAGTCAACGATGAGCTGTTGCCCGCCAACAAGGCGTTCTGGGAACAGGTGGTGCACCGTTCGGATATCCAGGTGAAGGACGTCGAAGGCAAGCCGCGCAGTGTGCGCTTTTTAGATGCCTGTAATGCAGCCAACAACGACTTCCATGTCGTTGATCAGTACGTGGGGCGTAATGCTGATGGGGATGTTTTCCGTCCCGATCTGCTGCTGTTTGTGAATGGCTTGCCCTTGGCCATCATCGAATGCAAAGCCAGCCATCACCGCCTGAATGAGGCCTTGGGGCAACTGGATGGCTACCAAAGCACGTTTCCAACTCAGTTTGTATTCAACCAGGTATGCGTTGGGCTAAATCGGCGTGAAGGGCTGTATGGCGCGATCCTTACCAAGCCTGCGTATTACGCCCGGTATCGGTTGCAGGCGCAGGAGACTGCCGCTGTTGCTGCCTTGTTAGGCGATGCTCCAAGTGAGCAGGAAAAGGTGCTGTGGGCATTGTTTGAGCCGAGCCGCTTCCTGCAACTGATCACACATTTTGTGCTGTTCGAAACCCGCGACGGCAAGACCGTGAAGAAGCTACCGCGCTATCAGCAATGGCGGGCCGTGCGAAAAACTGTGGATCGCCTAAGCGCGTCGAAACCAATTGGTGGGGTTGTTTGGCATACCCAGGGTAGCGGCAAGTCACTGACCATGGCCCTGCTCGCGCGCATGCTGCGTGCCGATAGCACGGGTTTGAACAACCCTACCGTCTTGGTACTGACCGACCGCAAAGACCTCGACAAACAGATCTTCGATACCTTCCATGCTGTGGGCATCAATGCCATTCAGGCCGTGTCGGTTGATGGCTTGCTGAAGATGTTGTCCAACGACTATGGCAGCGTTTTCACCAGTACCGTGCAGAAGTTCCAGGAGAACGAGCAGCCCGGCGAACAGCCCGCTGTGACTCCTGACGAAGAAGACGATGCCTTGCAAGCAACTCGGCATAGGCGGATTCGCGAGAAGAATGACTTCTTCATCGTGTATGAGCGCAATATCCGCCACCGGCAGCTGGATGACAATGGTGTGCTGTTGAAGGCCAAGTGGGAAGAAATCAGCCGGGAGAAGGTGCATTTCCGGGTATTGAGCACCAAGGCCAATTTCTATGTGCTGGTCGATGAAGCTCACCGTAGCCAGTACGACTTCCTCGCGGCATTTATGCGCGCCAGTTTGCCCAACGCCAAGTTCATCGCCTTTACCGGCACACCGTTGCTGCAAGAGGACAAACACACACTGGGCGAGTTTGGTGGTGGTGAATACATCGACGAATACCGCTTGCATGAAGCCGTGGCGGATGGAGCAACCCTGCCGATCAAATACCAGGATGCATGGGTGGCGTTGTCGGCCAATGCTGAACTGGATGCCGCTTTCAAAGAGCAGTTTGCCGACCAGAGTGGAGTTCGCCACCACGAGTTAAGGCGTGAGCTGCTGCGCCGCTGGCGTCAGGCCCGTGACCGTATGGAGCAGGTCGCCGAACATCTGGTCGAGCATTTCCTCAGTAACGTAAAGGCTAAGGGCTTGAAGGCCATGCTTGTGTGCGATGGTCGGGATATGGCAGTGCGTTACAAGGATCTGCTCGATGCAATCATGGTCGAACGGGCTAGCAGAGGGCTGCCAACCTTTGACAGCAAGGTGGTTATTTCCTTGGCCAGTATTACCTCTTCCCGGACGGGTGCTTCTGCGATGGAAGAGGCGGCAGAGTACGAAATAGACGCCGGCAAGATCCGAAGCATCGAGGAGCGGGTCAAGGCTGAGGTGAAAGCTGGAAAGACACCCGTGGCCATGCCGTCCGAGCAGATAGGCAATTTTGTCAGCAGGCTGTTTCCCCTTCCCTATGGGGAAGAAGATAACGGGCTGGATGGTAAGCCGCAGGCGAACAATGTGGGGTTGATCATCGTTTCCGATATGCTGCTGACGGGGTGGGATGCTCCAATTGTTGGCACCATGTACCTCGACAAGCCGCTTAAGGAGCACACCCTGTTGCAGGCTATCGCACGGGTAAACCGTACCTTGTCCGGTAAGAATGCTGGTTACATCGTGGATTATCACGGAGTAGTCGAGCACCTTGACCATGCGCTGAAGATTTATGGCGGCGAAGTGAAGCCTTCACAGGTCTGGGAAGGTGTTGAAACCGAACTGCCCAAGCTGCAAGCCACGCTCGACCGCACACTCAAACTGCTGCCCAAAAAGCATGACCCGGTAGCGCACCGCGAGGCATACAAAGACGACGCCGAGCGCTTCCTTGATCCGGCCACCAGGCTAGACATGGTCGAAGAGTTCCTGGACTTGGTGAAGCAGTTCAACCGCTCTGTGGACATTATCTTGCCGGATGTACGCGGTGTACCCTTCAAGCCCTACTTCACCCTGTTAGGTGAAATTCGGCTGATGCTGCGGGATAAACTGCCGGGTAATACCTACAAGGAACGCATCACTAAGCTGGAGTCCGCGCTGCTTCAACAGCTACTGGATGAGTACATCGCCGCCAGCCCGGCCAAGAGTCTGTTGGGCCGTGAGGTATCGATTCTGGATGCCAGTGATATGGAGCGCTTAAAGAAGCTGGCGAGCCCCGGTAGCCGCGCCTTGGTGATGAAAAACCAGCTGAAACAAACCATCGTCACCGGCAAGGACAAAGATCCAGCATTCTTTGACAAGATAGCTGAGGAGTTGGAAAAGTTGCTTGAGGAGGAAAAGGCGGGGCGCATTACCCAAGCCAAGTTCCTAGAGCAACTGGAGCTGTTCAGCCAGCGGATTCAGGATAAGGACAACACCGGTTTTAATAAGCCCGCGCATTCAGCGGTGTATCACTACCTTGCCGCGTTACTGGCTGAGAATACGGCAAGGGTGGCAACGACCAAGCTGTTCGAGGATGAAATGCTGAGTCGCGCTCTGGCGACTGAAAACTGGAAAAAAATGCCGGATACGCACCCTGACTTTAGAGACCATCTGCGAGGGGTATTGATGCCTCTGGCGGGTTGGGAGCGCTCAGTAGCGCGTGATCACGCCAAACGAATCTTCGATATCTTGCTGAAAAACTAACGCGGCGTTGCCCATGCCAGTATTGAATTACGGCCAAACAGCTATCGAGTGGTACTTCCAGCTCGATACGAAGCTCAAGCGCCATTACGTGACTGTGGAACGGGGGCGACCTGTTCTGTTGCGCGGGCCGCTGGTGGATGAGCCTGAACAAGAGGCTTTGGTGCTCCATCGTGCACGCTGGATTCGTGAAAGGCTGGCTCAGGTGAATCAGCCCCTGGCCAGCGAGCCCATCGTAACGGGCAGCCGTCTGCGCTATGCCGGGCGTACTTACTTCACCGAGGTAAGGCATGTGCCGGATATCCTCAAGCCCCGACTAACCTTCACAGCATCGCGTTTCATCGTTGATAACCCGGATGGTGTGAGTGTCCATCCCGATGCGCTGATGCCCTTGCTGGAGCGGTTCTACCGGGAGCGTGCTCACGAGAAATTGTTGGTGCGTGTCCGTCATTGGCAGCGAGAAACAGGCCTGCAAGCGACTGGCGCTCGTATCCGTCACTTCCAAAGCCGTTGGGCTAGCTGCGATGCGAACAACACCTTGGAGTTTCATCCGCGCGTGATGGAGCTACCTGCCAGCGTGCAGGATTACGTCATCGTCCATGAGCTGTGTCATACGGTGGAAAAGAACCACACCAAGACGTTCTGGGCGATCGTGGCTAGCCATATGCCGGATTGGCAGAGGCAGCATCAGGTGCTGGAGCGGGCGGCATTTGGCGATGCGGTGTGATATCTAGCTGAATCGTGCTTGGGTACGCTACCCCGCCAACCTGGCGATCATCGGCACGCTCAATATGGACGATCCCACCCACAATCTCTCTGACAAGGTACTGGATTGCGCCTACACCCTAGAGTTCTGGTACGTTGACATGGCTGCCTTCCCCGGCTGGGCTACTACCTCGCTACCGGAGGACTTGAAGCAAACAGCGAAAGACCTGTTGTCGCAACTGGTCAAGGCGTTGGAACCCGTCCGTTTGCATTTCGGTTGGCGAACCATTGATGACGTGCTCAGGCGGCAGAGGCTCCGAGCCACTGCATTCTGCTTCTCCCAGGAGCGAAGGATGTGCCAAGCCTTGGCGAATTGACCTTCATTCACACTCATGGTGTCGGTGCTATCACGGTTACCTAACGGGGCGGGATTCGCGTTCCTGACGGCTTTGCTCAAGGACTGGCTAACGTCCCTCCGAGTCGTTGGAGGCGTTGGCATAAGAGTTTAGTTTCATTGCTGCCATAGGAAATTACCCACCTGTGAGTCGAATCGCGCATAGTGCTGGATCTAATCGGTCAGATAGGCCATCGTATTGCCATCTAACGCGTAAACCCTTTGGATGCTCTTCTAGCAAGACCGCCTGTAAGGGACAGTGGCTTGGTGAGGGCGATAGAGTGTCGTCCTGAGGAACCAGGCTTAGCCAAGGAAACTAGGTGGTTTTTTGCTTTGATGATTGCTGAAATCGTACGCTTTCTCAGGTTGAATCCGGGAACGAAGGGAAGGGAAATTGCACGGCAGCTGGGTGTCGAGAAAGGGGCCGTTAACTCCCTTCTCTACAAAAACCCTGAAACATTTACCCATGATGATGAGCAACGCTGGTCGTTGGCTGCGGGTAACAAGCTGACGGTTGTGCTCGAAGAAGAGGCCTGGGTTGGAGCTGCATCGTTTGAAGAGGTGCTGGCAGCCACTGGATCACCTCTTGATGGAAACTGCTCTGAGGTCGCTTTTGTCGTGCCCAAAGGTTGCAAGATCATGGTCGACGCGGCAGCCAGGCTTTTAGCGTTGTGCAACCAGCTTGTGATGGTGGGTAAGACTGCCTCGATTGACCTTAGCGCGTGCAGAACGACCCTGACCTATTTCAATCGTTTGGGCTTTTTTGACCACTTGGCAGGAAAAGTGGACGTGATCCCGCAGCGTCCTGCTCATTCCGGAGCTGTAGCCTACCGTGGTAACAACCAGGGGGTGGTCGAACTTGCCTCCATTGATCATCGGACCCCTGACGAGTCGATCCCTAAACGCCTGAAAAACAGCCTAGTGAATTGTGCTGGAGAGCGCTATTCACAATCAGCATTCACGTTTATCTCGGAGCTATTCGGAAACGTGAGGGATCATGCCAAGTCGGAAATTCCGGGCTTTGCTGCGCTCCAGTATTACCCGAAAGGTAAGAAAATCCAGACAGTGATTTCTGACAGCGGGATTGGCATTGTGGGCAGCCTACAACCCGTACTGGAGCATAAATACCAGGAACTATTTCGGCAGCTCGATTTCTCAAAGCCTGAGGCAGGGCCGGAGTTGGTATTGCATGTCTTTAAGCAGGGTCGCATCTCCAGCTCTGAGGATGACGGCCGTGGTCTCGGCTTGAAACGTAGTGGCGATGTGGCAGCGGGTTTCAATGCAACCGTCACCGTAAGGCAGAAAAATTTCGAGCTGACAATGGTTTACAGCGATGGTCAGTTCAATAGGAGCGTCTCGCGCGTGAATATGCCGACCATTTTGGGAACGCATATCTGCTTCGACTTCTTTATTGACAGCTAAGGCTCTCTCGTTAAACTGGGCAAATGAATCAGAAATCTATCTCTGTCAACCTAATCGACTTCACTGAAGACGACCATCCCTTCGGCAACGTTCAGGGTAAGGCCGCTTTTGCGAAGCTGCTCGATTTCGTTCACTCGCACCCGCAGATCTCCACATTTGGGATCTCCCTTGCTGGCATTGAGGCGACTGATGCATCCTTTCCGAGGGAAAGTGTCGTTGCCGTGGCTAAGCTTTTCAAGGGGGAGCGTGGCTTCTACCTCAAGAATGTGAAGAGCCGAGATCTGCTCGACAACTGGAGCTATGCGGCCCAAGCGAAAGAGATCCCCCTGACAGTTTGGGCGGACGATCGCTATGACGTCATCGGTCCAGAGATCAGCCCTTCCAATCGAGAACTGCTGGAGTGTGTGCTGTCTCAGCGTTCAGTTACGGCAGCGCAAGTAGCGGAAATGCTGGAGATCTCGGTTCCTAATGCCAGCACCAAGTTAAAAAAGCTCAAGGACCAGGGGTACATCCTTAGGGCTGAGGAAGCAGCCGAATCGGGTGGCATCGAGTACGTTTACCTCGCCATCGGAAATTCTGATTAAACCGCTTTACAAATCCAGAACCTGGGCGTAAGGTTTGTTCCGACGGCAAGGGATTTATACATTCCCTGGTTAAACTGGATCAATAAAGCAGAATGGTGACTGATATGGCTACTAACCCTCCAAGTGGTGATGGGCATCGCAATGGTGCGGTGCGCCAACGCTCTCAAACTCAAACTCCGTCTGGCCACTGGGTCAAGCGTGACACCGAGACTGGTCAGTTCATGGACGTAAAAACCTCGGATAAGACGCCTTTCAAAGGCGTTCGGAAAGAGAAATAGGAGAGCCTGAACATGAGCGCCAAATACGAAATTTTCATGGGAACGGACCGTCAGTACTACTTCCGTCTGAAGGCCCCGAACGGCGAAAAGATCCTGGCCAGCGAAGGCTATACCACCAAGGCGAACTGCCAGAATGGTATCCAGTCCGTGAAGGTCAACTCCCCCTATGACGGCAACTACAAGAAGTTGACGTCGGTAAACAGCCAGTACTATTTCACCCTTCATGCAAGCAATGGGCAGGTAATCGGGAAGAGTGAAACCTATACCACTGCTCAATCCCGGGATGGTGGTATTGCGGCAGTCAAGGCGTATGGCCCCACTGCTCCGGTGGTCGACCTCACCTGATCTGTAGTGCTTGCATAAAGCCCTCGCGCTGCGAGGGCTGATCTGCGTGGTGCCAGTCGAGAGGGATCTACTCCTTATAGCAATACGGCCTGCCGGTCGTTTGATGCCTTCTGCTCCACACTGATAGCCTACAAGCTACGAGGTTTGCGACCTCTTCAGCAGCAAAGGCTTCAAAGTGGTGAGCGATTCCACACTGGTTGCAAAATTACGGGCCGAGAATTGGCGACTTATAGCCGAATCGTGCTTGGATAGTTACCGATAACCAAAATAGGGCAAACGTCCTGATTTTTTGGCCAGAAAGCGCCGACTCGAGTGAGGAATATCCCTCAAGTGCCGATAAGGAATGTAGCGTTGAATTAGGTACACCCGCCTGTCAACGGAAGATAGATCAGCGAAAAAAGTCAAAAGGAGTCGCCGATGTCAGTTCAAACCTACACGTGTGGTCATTGTCACTTTCAATTCAACGGGGGGGTGACCACCTGTCAAGGTTGTCTCGGGACAGTTGTTTGGGGGGCTACCCAGAAAGAGAAACATGAAGCGGGACTGTTCGGAGCGGTCATCGGGGCCGGCATAGGTGGCTTGGTGATGTTTGGTCTACCTACAGCACTCAATAAGTACCTTGGCATGGATGTAGCGATGGGCTTTGGTTTCGGTGTTGGAGCGCTCGCATCTATCGCAGTTTTTGGGCTCATTGGTTACGTCAAAGGATCCCTCAGTGCCGAGAAGCAACATCGTGGCGAGTGCCGAACATTTCGTTAACTCGATAAAGTTAAGCAGGACGGGAAGTAATTCCAAGGCGATCACTAAAGCACTGACCGCGAAAAAAACCCCAGGGCTCTCAAAAACGCTGGGGTTTTTCTTTGTCTGAAGATCGGCTAGCGTCGCCGGGTAACGGAGTGGGAAGATCACTTTTTACCGCAAAAAAACATGGCGCCTAATGCCTACGGGCAGGTCGAGGTATCGCTTAACATAACGTTAGCTGCATTATTTGCAGCAATGCCGGGCAACTGGGACAACGCGACGGGCTCACTGAGTGAACCCGATCAATTGGCGACAGGTGTCCCAAGACCCGACTTTAATCGGTCAGATCTGCAACTTTTTGTAAACGGCGATGCTTCCCGCCATGCGTGCGAATACCAGCCCATAGCGCTCAGGGTTAGCGCGTACGTGTTTGCCGAAGCGATGACGTGTGGTTCGTTGCAGTGGCGCCCAAGGCCTTTCGCCAATGATCTCGCGAATCTTGCGCTCTTGGCCGAACGGCATTGCTGCAACGTTGTGTTTCAGGGTTTCCGAAGCCTTGTCCCAATGCGAAGCCTGCGTAGTGTTCATTTGTGGAACCTTTAAGTTGCAACTTTAATCATTGGTTGATGATGGTTTTGTGCGCATCAACCACGAATGGTGATTTCGATGCGGTCGACGTCCACACCAAACGTAAGTGCCAGACCGGCTTTGGCTTCCGCGAGAGTCAGAGCCTTCGCACCTTCAGCATTCGTTGTACTGTTTTCCCCATCGGCTGAGGGAGTAAGGGGCGTTTGCACCAGCGATCCCAAAATGTCGTCTGGAATGTCGTACCCGAGCGCTTTGTTCAAGGCCAGCCAAGTGGTGTCGACACGAGGTCGAGCGAACTCCCCGCAGTCAGATTCTTCGTAGCGACGCGGCATGACCACATGGATCTTGGCTTCGCGGGCCAAGGCCGAGCGACTCATGCCAAGCGACTCACGACGGGCTTTCAGGGCGGCTGGGAACTCGGGAGAGGATGGGTAGGGAAGCATGTTGACTCCTAGGCAGTGGCTGTAGGAGCAAATCTATCTTGTCACTGGTAACTCGTCAATTAAAAGTTGCAACTTATAAGGTTGGCTGCTGGTACCCCTCAGGGTCCGCTGAGCGACCTCAGCGAGAAGCTGGGTCACGCTGCCCTATTGCAGCTAGCGTCAAAAACTCGGCTGAAAGGGCCGTCTGTTCGCGTTTAAGCTCGATGGCCGCTTCAAGCCGCGTTTCAGCGTCCACTGCGTCGCACATTTTCTCGGCATCCAGTTCATCTGGCACGAGTACCTACAACTTTTTAAGTGATGAGAGTTGAAGCGACGGCATCGTCGCACCGACCATCAAGCGACTCTGAGCACTTGGCCTGCCATTGAGCGTAGAAACGTCAGAAGAAGACTACGGTGCAAATCGGTTTAGAGTATCCACAGCGCTGAGGCAATCTTGGACTGCTTTTGACGCAACGCCTCAATCTCGGACTGCACGGACGCCTCCTCTTCCAGAGCTTCGACGGCCATTCCTTGTTGCACGATATTCATCGTAGGTATTTCCAGTTCTTTGAGCGCCGAACCTTGCAGCGTGGGAATGCTGCTCCCTACTACCAGTCGACTGAGTTGGGCTTGACCCATGGGCGAACGTAAGTAGACCGTCAGCGCCCCTGGGTCGTAATGGCCAGAGGACCGGGTGCGTAGAATGGCCAACGATTGACCTGCGACCCACCCGCCCGCTCCTCTTTCAGGAGCGGATTTCACCATGCCGACTCTCCCCACTGCCCCTTTTAGGCAAATCAACACGTCGTTTCGCTGGATAAAATAACTCTGCGCCTTGGGAGTGCTGAGGTCGAATAATGAGTCTTTGCTTGCACTTAGCACGTACCCATAATCAGGTAAGTCGGCAGCCTGAACTTCTCGAACAGATACGCCTTGCGCGCTCGTTGCGTGCTGGCGCGCACGGACAACTTCAAAGTGATCGAACATTTTGGTGGTGTGCTGCATGGCCAGCACTGCACTCAGTTTGCGAGTTTGCTCGTCGAGCAAATAGCGGCCTAGCTCAAGATTGCATTCATCTCGCGCAATCGCGCTGACGGCCACATTGATCGCCATCGGATTGTTATCGCGGTCCCGCGTTGCCCTAAGCAGCTGTGGAAGGTTGGCCAGTTCAGTGCATCTTTTGGATCCGCTCTCGGTGAACTCCTCCGTTATCTTCACGAATCGAATGGAGTCGGAAGGTTTCACCGTATCGAGAATAAGCACTGAATTGGCAGTCGAAGATCGTGAGAACAGCCCGTCAGGTAGTCCGATGACGGTGTGGATCATCCGTTTCTGAAGCAAATCAGCTCGAAGCAGCCTTTCAGCGCCCGCATTAAAGAGTAAGCCATTCGGGACGACGACCACGATTTTGCCGTGGGTCTGGGCCAGGAGGTGTCTGACACTCAGAACGATGTTCGAATGGGTTTTTTCTGGAAAACGTTCGTGTGGATCGTTCTCGATGTCTTTCAATGAATAACGCTGAGCTGGTTCAAGGATGCTCAGGCTGACCGGGAATTGTTTGAGTTGGCCCGACTCTGACTGGGCAGGCGATAGAACCGGGTCGTTTTTGTAAATCTGGGGGTATGCACCACTGAGCTGAGCCAACACCAGATCCACCGCCAACGGTGTGGATGACTCGATCCAGCAATCAATGTTTCTACGACGACAGCGTGCCGCGAGTTGGCCTGACCGTTCCCATGGAAGGTAGATGTGATCAGGAGCGTCAAAAGTCGCGAGGGAAACCAGAAAACTGGCCAGGCTAGGGGCAATAGCGCTCGTCGCTGGTGTTGGTTCAGATGACCAATACATTACGTCGTCTGCACACCATTTCCGCAGCCCTTGCTTCTCCAGCAGGACGACCTTTTCAATTAACAGTGGAAGGTGCCGCAAGAGAGTCGCGTCGACTGTCCAAGATGTACTGGTCAGGTGAGAGGAAATCAGCGGCTGTACGCATCTGAAATTCTCTGCTTGCTCCCGCGGCGACAGGTTCATTTGACGGGGTAGCGTGAGATCCACCGGTAGAGATTCGGTACGCGATAAGCTAGCCCACGCCGTGGTTTGCAAAACCAGCGGCAGAGCTTCGGCCCAAGACAGGTCAACGAAAACCGCCATCAACTGTTCGAGGAGTTGCTCATCTTGGGTCATTGGCGTCTCGTGCAGGTGGAGGGACAGAGCGTATTAGGTTAAACAAATTCGCAGCCATCGTCAAAAAAGTATTGATTACTTTTTTAGGTCTCGCTATGCTTCGGCTCGTTAAAGCAAGCTGATGTGGGAGGTATGAACGCTAACGGACCATCTCTAACACCGTATTTGGACGTTAGTAGAGGTGCCGAGAATGGCGATTGCTGCCTTAGGTTAGTTGCGTAGGCATTTATCCGCTACCACTGGTCTAAAATTATTCGTAACTTAATTTATTTATTATATCTAATTGAATTATGGGAGGTTTTTCAATTTGTTGAATTGCTGGGAAAAATTTTGTTCCATTGTCTTTTATTGTTTAAGTAAGCACAGTTTTTATAGTTAATTAGATATTAAAGTCATTTGACTTTCTTCTACGACGAATAACACTTTCCAGTGCATCGTAGGAGCACACCAGCATGATCAAAGACATCGATAGTCCCTCTTTTGCAAGGGATGTTTCCCGCAGAATAAAGCGTGGGCGACGCGCACTCGTATTCAAATCGCTGAAAAGCAAGGGTGGCGATTTGCGCGTTGAAAGCGCGCTTGAGCGCGATATCGGGGTGATGCTGGATATTGATCCGCGCGTGATCGAACTGACGGCGCAGCCCTTCTCTCTCGAATTGCAGAGCAACGAGGTGCTGCCATCTCGTCAGCATTACTGTCCACGGCCAGGCGTTAAGCCGCGTTTCTACACACCCGATTTCCTCTGCCGACTTGATGATGGGAGCGCTCTGGCCATTGATGCCAAGCATTCTCGGTTTATTGAGGAGTTCGAGGCTAAGCGTGCAGGCATTGAGAGCGGTCTGCGCCAGCACGGTATTGGCTTCATGATTATCCCGGACAGCGCAGTGTCGCCGACGGTCATGCAGGCACTGTCTAGTCTGCACCATCTGCGAGCTGGGTATCTTGAGTCGACTCGTGCAACAGCGGAAAGAGAAATAAGCACCTTGCTCGACTCCCGTTCCGACTGGTTGACCGAAGAACTTTCCTTGCATTTGACGTCTGGCCGAATCGGAGTGCTTGCGGGTCTGCTGACTGGGCTGCTGACGGCCGATTTTTCCATTCCCCTCTTCTCGCCAACCAGCACAGTACGTGCGGCTAATGGCGATCTGTCTCACCTCCAGGTTTTGGAGGTGTACCCATGAACCGCGCCTTGTCAGTCGATAGCATCATCCTCGAACGCGACCAGGTGCTCCGGGTAACGTCCATTCGCCCGGAGATCTCTCAAATTGTCCTGCAA
Organism: Pseudomonas sp. SWRI154; assembly: GCF_014268645.1. Classification (NCBI taxonomy): domain Bacteria; kingdom Pseudomonadati; phylum Pseudomonadota; class Gammaproteobacteria; order Pseudomonadales; family Pseudomonadaceae; genus Pseudomonas; species Pseudomonas sp. SWRI154. The sequence goes on along the minus strand of NZ_JABWQW010000009.1, from coordinate 10,443 downwards.
GGCTCGCGGGGTGAAGAGTTCGTCCTAAACACCGATGATTTTCAGCAACGTTTCGCGCAAGGCCAATACCGTCGTGTCTACGGCCCACCGATGTCCGCCGTCCAACCCATGCCGGTGCGCAACTTGACACAGAGTGAGCGCAATACGCTGGATCAACGGCTGGAGCTGCTTGAGAACATTGACGAAGCGCGTCGTGACGGTTGCTCCTGGGCAGAGACGGTTGAGAGTCTGAAAGCCCGCTGCAACCAGTTGAAGGTGGCCCTACCCTCCACGCGGACGATTCAGCGTTGGCGCAAGTCGTCGAGCCTCGCTAGCTCAATGGACCAACTGGCACCGCGATTCAGTGCCCGTGGCAACAAACGTCGGATGCAGACCCTTGAAGATCTGGATTTCGAGGAAACCGTGACCGATGAAATCATGCGGTCGTATTTTCAGACCGACAAGTTCAACGTCAGCCAAATCACCAAATTGGTGAATCACCAGTGCCGAGAGCGTGCCGCTCAGCGCAATGCGCCTTTTCGTGGCATTTCACGTCGCAGTGTCTCTCGTCGTATTCACGCGATGGAGCAAACTATGATTATCAAAGGCCGAGTGTCGAAAGCTACACACGATCAAGAGATGCGCACGGCAATCCGCAAGTTGTTGGTGGCGCGTCCGTACGAAAGGGTTGAAGTCGATGCGACTCCACTTGACATCATTTGCTGCGATGCACAAGGCCAGCCGATTGGCCGACCCACTTTGTATGCTGGCATTGACGCGGCCACGGGCGCAGTTCCCATGCTCAAATGCGGCATCAAAAAGCCCTCTCAGGACTTCGTATTGTCCGCGCTTGAATTTTGCTTTTCGCCAAAAGGTGAGGCATTCAGCGAGCGTTATCGGCTAAACAATCCCTGGTTGGTTCCGGCGGCAATCGAGACGATCGTTCTCGACAATGCGCAGGAACATCACGGCGGTGTGGTGCTGAATGCACTGCGTTATCTGAACACCACGATTGACTACCCGATGGCTGGAAAGCCGCAGGCCAAACCATTTATCGAGCGGTTTTTCGGCACGCTGAAGTCTGGTCTGATCAATACGCTACCTGGATCCACGAAGTCGCAGTCGTCATTGGAGCGTGACCCCATTGGTCGTGCGATGAAGGAGCGTTTGTACACCGTCGTGGAGCTTGAGGCTTTGATATTACCCAGCTCTCGCGTCTTCGCGGTTGGAAGCATGAGTCGATTAAGGAATGGATTGAGACCGGTTTTTTGAAGGCGCATCGAGACTCAGTCAATGGCAAATTGCATTGGGTGATTCCGCTGTCCGGGTTGTTGGAGTTCACCTCTGAGTTTGCCGTGCTAGCCGACTTGGCGCGCCGCAACGATACGAAATCCATTTGGATGTTGCGAGGATTGGTACCCGGCGGGGTTGAACCTGCGCTCGCACCAAGAACCGGCCAGGGTACTAGACGCGGCGTATTGCTGCGCATCGACGATTTGGTCAGGGCAGCCCAGCCCAGCAAACGAGAGCGTTTCAGTACCTCTCCCGTGTTGGCATAAGGGCTGGTTGTACGGCGCGAGCGTTGAGTGGCGAAGTAACTGAGCCATGTGCGCCTATCGATCCTAAGTGTGCCCGCCTTCGCAGTGAGTGTGATGGCTGGCGAGGTACTGCTTCAATCGGGTTCTGGAGGTAAGCAATGGCTCCTGTCAGTCATTACGCTTTACGCCAGCTGGCGCGCGCCAGGCGCACGGAGTTTGAGGCTCCCGTGACGGGTTATCTGATCAACGTGCGGATGGTTGCCTGTTGTTGTGTCGGGCAAGTGTACGGTCATGCGAAAGCGAGACCGGATGGTTGGCTGCGTGACGGACACACGATTCGAACGTCGGACATTTATCGCGTCGAAGAGCGGGAACGTCATTGGGTCTGCATTACAGCGAGCGGCAGCTTTTATGTGATCGTCAGTTTTGCCCGAGAGGGTGGCCGTCGATTATTGGACGCATTTCTCAAGATTTCGCTGAAAGGGGTTCATCCCACGGCACGCCACTGCCAGTAGAGGCCGCGTAAACCTGTTTTTTTGCGTAAACCGCACCGGTTTACGCAAAAAAACAGGTTTACGCAGCCTCAGTCGAGACTGTCAGGTGCATTCCGTTGGCTGACTCGGCATCCATCGATGCGTCCATCCCGAGGTGGAGGTGAATCAATGCTGACCGACCGAAAAGTGCGAATGTTGCTCAGCGCCCTGCTGGAAAGTTACCCCGAGCAGTGGATCACCGGCTACCTCCTCGATGCCTACATCAGCAGTTATTGCGTGATAGGTACGGTTTACAAGAGCTTGGAGTACCGTGATGGGGCATTGATCCTTTCGGAGCCAATTAGCCAAGTGCTGGAGTATCAGCATCGGTATTTGATTGAAACAAGCGACCGCGAGCGCTTTCTCATCGTGAATTTTCACACTCACGGAGGACGCAAGTCCCTGACGCATTTGCTGAGCTTATTCAGCACCGCTGCACGACTGGGCTCGCGATACTGCCTGCATTGATTGAGGTGTTCTACCGCTTGGAGAAACGCGATGAGCCTGTTAGCCCATGACGGCCAGATGAAGGATGCCTATTGGCAGCGTTTGGGCCTTCCTTCGCAAGGTGAGCACCTGCTGGGCCTGGTTCGCCTCGGCTTCCCCTTTTCTGTGTGGGATTACCTGATCAGCGTGTTTCAGCTGACGTCCTCTGAACTGAGGGCATGGCTTTCGATTTCCTCCTCAACGTTGCGACGCCGACGCCAGCGCGGGCGGTTTAATAGCCGTGAAAGCGATCAACTGTTTCAAATCGCCTTGGTGCTGGTGCACGCGAGCTGTCTCTTCGAGGGTGATACCGGCATGGCCAAAGGGTGGATGGACACGCCGCAGTATGGACTCGGTGGGCGTCGTCCAAAGGACATGCTGGCCACGGCCGTCGAGAGACAGGCGCTGCTAACGTTGATTGGACAAGTCGAACATGGCGTCCTGAGCTGACAGCGAATTCAAACCGTTGTTCAAACGGCCTACTGCGAATTGCACTGGGGTCAGCCGTGGGTCGATCTGCCCTTCTGCCACCGAACTGTTGCAATGAACCTGAGGACATCCTGATGAATACGCTGGTACTGCGTCGCTTCAAAGGGGCCCTGGTCCTCACCTTGCCGGATGAATTTGTGGCGCAGAACCACTTGACGGCGGGTTCGGTGGTGGAATGCTCCAGGGTCGGTCAGGACATGCTGATCGTGCGGCCGGGTCGCAAAAAGCTGAGTCTGGAGCAACTGCTCGCTGATACACCAGAAGACTCGCGGGTGAAGGGGTGGGAATCGCCGGGTTGATGGCCGTGTGGACACCGGGGCCATGCACAACCTCGCGCTGCGTTCAGGAAGCCGTTCACCCGAACCAGGCGTGGCTTTATCAGGAACCCACGGCGCGCACGCCAGGGTCCGGGGGCTTGTTGAGTGGTGCTCAGCGCAGACCTATAGGGAGTCGAACCGCGCTGCGCATAATCGAGGATTCGTTCAATGACTGAGCTGTATGACCGGGCAAAGCTGCTGGGTGAGGTCTGGTCCGAGCCGGTGCAACTGGTGGCGCCACGCTACGGCCTGTCCGACGTCGGACTGAAAAAGCTCTGTGCTCGCTTACAAATCGCAACCCCGCCACGCGGTTATTGGGCCAAGGTCAAGGCCGGCAAGCGCGTGCCCCCTCGCTCCAAGCTGCGGGAATACACCGGCCATCCCGGTTATCTGTATCGACCCGCCGGACAACCCACTCTTCAGGCCCAGGCCGCTGAAGCCGTGGACAGCCGGCTACAGCACGTGCTGAGCTTTGAGCAGCAGCCCGAAAACCAAATTGTGATACCGGAGCGCATGACGATATGGCATCCCGTTGTGGCGGCTGCTCGCGAGGCATTGGCCCGACCGATCATCGATCAGCGCGGAATGCCCCAGACGCGCGGCCACGGGCTGAATATTTCGGTTTCTGCCGCGCTGAAAAGTCGCGCCTTGAGAGTGGCGGACACGCTGCTGAAGGCCTTGGAGAAACGTGGGTATGCTGTTCAGCAAGGGAAACACCAAGTCGAGGTCGTGATGTTTGGCGATGCACTGCGTTTACGTCTTTATGAGCCGTCCTTGCGTTCAGATTACTTGCCATCGGCTGCTCAGTTAGCCGAAAAAGCCAAGGGCGGCTGGAGCTATCGGCCGAAATGGCAATTCACGCCGTCCGGGCGACTCCAGGTGATGGCCGATGATGGTTATGGCGGAAAAATCACGGATTCGGATCGTCACTCGGTGGAGCAACAGCTCAACAAACTCATTGGTCTGATGGCCACCAGAGCGGTCGGGTTTCTGGTTCGCAATGAACATCAGGCGATTGAAGACGCCGAGCGTCAGCGCGTTCGCGCCATTGCGCTGGAGCGAAAACGTCGACAAGACGCGGAAAAACAGCGGCTGGCGAAGCTTGAAGTCGATGCGCAGAACTGGCGGCGTGCGCAAGCCATTCGTGAGTATCTCAATGCTTTGGAGCAGACCGCCGAACGCCACGAGCTTTCGGCGGAGCAACTAGAACTGCTCCATTGGGGGCGCGAAAAAGCGGATTGGCTTGATCCGCTCAAGCCTGCCACTTTCGATCTTCTCGACGACGTCGTCCAAGCTCCTTCATAACCGCAGACAATCACCATCCGGACAGCTTTCGATATGGCCTGCGCGTTGGTGTGAGGCTCCATTGCATCCCAGAGACAGAATGTGCTCTGCTGCGTCTTGATAGAACCCACGAGGCTCTGCCTGACTCCAGTGAGCCGCCGGCATACGAAGGATCGATGAAGATGAATCGCAATGACGCGGAACAGCTACTCAAGACAGCTTTAAGTGATCCAACAGCACAGTTTCGCAGTGGGCAATGGGAAGCGATTGATGCGTTGGTCAATCAACGACAGAAACTCTTGGTTGTTCAGCGTACGGGATGGGGAAAAAGCTCGGTCTATTTCATAAGCACGCGGATTTTGCGTGATCGTGGGGTGGGCTTAACAATTATCATTTCCCCTCTGCTCGCCCTAATGCGAAACCAGATTGAGGCTGCCAATCGCTTGGGTATTCGGGCTAGAACCATGAACTCAAGTAACCGCGAGGACTGGGAGCAAGTAAAGCAGGGTGTTCTAGCCGATGAGCTGGATTGTTTGTTGATCTCACCAGAGCGACTCGCCAATGACGGCTTTGTGGAGGAAGTTCTGCAACCGATTGCGGATCGGATCGGCTTGATGGTTGTGGATGAGGCTCACTGCATTTCCGACTGGGGTCACGACTTTAGACCCGATTACCGAAGGATCGTAAATATCCTGCGAGTATTACCCGCGAATACGGCTGTATTGGGGACTACCGCTACAGCTAACGACAGGGTGATAGCCGATATTCTCGAACAGTTGGGCGAGATAGAAATCCAACGTGGGCCATTAGTTCGCGAGAGTTTGGCTTTACAAACGCTGCCCCAGTTTGATCAGGCATCCAGATTGGCATGGCTGGCTGAGACCATTCCACAGCTTGAAGGGGCTGGCATTGTTTACGCCCTTACGCAGAGTGCTTCTGAGCAGGTCGCTGAATGGCTAATTAGAAACGGGATAGATGCCGCTGCTTACCACAGCCAAATAACGCATTCTGATTTCGCCGATACCAGCACCTATCGCCACCATCTAGAAGATCGACTACTGCAAAATGATATTAAGGTGTTGGTCGCTACAGGTGCGTTGGGTATGGGCTATGACAAGCCCGACTTGGGTTTCGTGATCCACTATCAGGCACCAGGCTCCATCGTCGCTTATTACCAGCAAGTTGGGAGAGCTGGCAGGGCAATTGATCACTCGCTAGGCATCCTGCTTTCAGGTCCAGAAGATGATGATATTCATGCCTTTTTTCGACGCTCTGCTTTCCCTTCACCGGAGCAAGTAACGGAAATTCTGGATACGCTTTCGCGTTTTGATGGGTTGAGCGTTCCCTCGTTAGAGACGCACACTAATCTCGCCCGCGGCGAAATCGAAAAGGTACTGAAATACCTCAGTGTTGAAAATCCTGCTCCTCTGATTAAGGATGGTCCCAAGTGGTTGCGCACCCCCATCCATTACCAGCTAGATGAGGAACGGATCACCCGCTTGACTCATTTGCGCGAGCAGGAATGGCAGCAAGTTCAGGATTATTTACAAGAACGGGGCTGCTTGATGACGTTTCTGAGACGGGCGCTGGATGATTCGGAAACTGAAGACTGCGGTCGCTGCGTCAATTGTCTTGGTCAGGCGATTTTGCCGAGCGCGGTTAACCAAGGGTTGGTGCACTCTGCTGCAACCTATATGCGTAATGCTGAAATGCCAATTACTCCCAGAAAGCAGACGGCCACAGGTGCATTTGAACAGTACGGTTTCCCCTATAACCTTCCCTCGGAAATTCAGGCTCACGAAGGTCGGGTGCTATCACGCTGGCGTGATGCAGGTTGGGGGCAGCTCGTCGCCGATGGAAAGGCCGGGAACCATTTTGACGATGACCTTGTGGATGCCATGTTAGATATGATTACTGCACGTTGGAGGCCTGAGCCGGCTCCAACATGGATCTGCTGCGTTCCCTCCTTTGGCCACCCTGAGCTTGTTCCTGATTTCGCGCGCCGACTGGCGGCGAAGCTCAACATCCCGTTTATCGATGCAGTGCACAAGACACGTCATAATCAAGCGCAAAAGCTGCAACGAAATCGCTTCCATCAGTGCCAGAATCTTGATGGAGTATTTGAAATTGTAGGGGCTGTACCAAACGGACCTGTACTGCTGCTCGATGACATGGTCGACTCCGGATGGACTCTAACCGTCATCGCAGCATTGCTCCGACGAGCCGGAAGCGGTCCGGTCTACCCGACAGCTCTCTCTTCTACGGCATCACATGACTAATGATTAACCCTAACACCCAAGCAATTTTGTTGCTCACCGCTCATTTCTCTAAGGCCACAGGAGAGGCCAAGCCTCTTTCGCCTAGCGAATGGGGGCGCTTCGCTTTATGGTTGAATGAGCAGGGGAACACCCCTGCGCAGTTGCTCGCGCTCGATTCTCTTGCACTGTTGCGAGGTTGGTCAGATACCAAGATTCCTGTATCGCGTATTGAGCAGTTGCTTGGGCGTGGCCATGCGTTGGCCTTAGCAATGGAGAAATGGAGTCGAGCGGGTATCTGGGTCCTCACTCGTTCGGATCAGGATTATCCTTGGAGGCTGAAAAAGTACCTGCGTACAGATGCCCCTCCTGTGTTGTTTGGCTGCGGTAACGCTAAGTTGTTGAACCAGGCAAGTATTGCAATCATAGGTTCGCGCAACGCGGTGGACGCTGATCTAGATTTCACCCGGAAGGCCGGACAAACGTTTGCCGAGGCGGGTATTTCAGTGGTTTCCGGCGGTGCAAGAGGTGTTGATGAGGCGGCAATGCTTGGATGTTTGGAGATCGAAGGTACGGCTTGTGGCGTGATGGCTGATAGCCTATTGAAGGCAGTAACTTCGTCGAAATGGCGTAGTGGTTTGATGAGTAACAATCTAGTACTCATTTCACCCTTTCATCCAGAGGCGGGTTTTAATGCGGGCAACGCTATGGCCCGTAATAAATATATTTATTGCCTCAGCCAAGCTGCACTGGTTGTTCATTCAGGTATCAAGGGAGGCACTTGGAATGGTGCTATAGAAAACCTCAAGCATGGGTGGATACCTCTGTGGGTGAAGAGGACCTCGGATCTTGATGCAGGCAACGCAGAACTTGTAAACAGGGGCGGACATTGGTGTAGCGATAAGCTTGATGAGCTAGCCGCCGTGGCGCTGTCAGCACCTGTAGCGTCTTCTTCTGTGCCCAGTGATGATCTGTTGTCAGTCAAGAGCACCTTCAAAGAAGAAGTTCGTAGGGACATCGCTGGCCTAGAACAGCCTTCAAAGCAGAATCATGCTCTCGCGTCAAAACGTCCTGCGTCGGTCATTGCAGGTAGTGGAGGGCTACGTGGGTTGGATAGTGAAGAGGTCCCCCTGTTGAAGGAAGAGCCTTTCGAGCTAAGCTTCTATCGTTTTTTTCTTCAAAAGTTGGAGAAGATGGACGAGCCTCATACAACTGAATCACTCGCTGAACGTTTTGAACTTCCCAAATCGCTGGTTGTTCAATGGTTGGCCCAGGCGGCTGATGAAGGGGTGGTAAAAAAGTTGACTAAGCCTGTTCGTTATCAGTCCCTACGGGTTAAGCAACAGTTGGGATTAGGTATCGATTGAATTTTTAGACATGTTTTTTTTCTACGGGCATGAGCAGCTACTCACCTGCGGCGCAGATGGAACGGTAAAAGCAGACCCCGGAAGGTCTGCCTATTCACCTGCCGTTCGTCAGAACAAAGACAATTGGTCAGGATGCGAGCGCCAGTGCTGGCAAACGCTTTCCCACCGCCCAAAGCGGAACCGGCGGTACTGACGCACCCAAACGCTCTTCACTGTTGAGTAAGCCATGTGAGGCCCTCCCGTGAAAATTGAAGGGTTTTTGCTTGCCCTGACCTACTGCTGGTACTACACTCCCGGCGTCTTCCTCAAGACATCGGTGCAGAGATCAGGGTGGTTTGGTTGACCCTTTTTCACCTCACCAAGGCCCAGAAGTGTTTGCGGCACTTCTTGGGCTTTTTCTCTAGAGTCTATTTATTTAGATAAATAGACTCCTTTGTCCAGTAATTTTGCCTTCCTTAACCAATCGATCAATTCTGAAGCGAGCGCTTTGAACGCTGGTTCCACAAATTTTTGCTAGGTGTTCGGCGGACTCTGCCTCTTTACATGCTTCTAGGGGCATCATAATTGCTGCCGTTAGAGCCTTGGCTTGCCATTCAGAGTCTTCGTAAAATTGGTGCTTTTTCAGCTGTGCTCCTCGGTGCAATTTTGCCGCGTGCTTGAGCACGATGTGCGCCATCTCATGAATGACGGTGCTTCGTCCAAATACATTTCCTTTCTGAAGCAATTCGTAGATGTCTTCTCTGACGACTACGAGCCCCTGGTCCGGGATGGTAAATGCTGCGCATTCATCCAGCTCCGCAACCTCTTCAATTCTGTAATTGAAGCCAGCTTGAGGAAGGGTGTGCTCTAAGATTCGGCAGCAATCCAAGCTATATGTCTCTCCTTGGAGAGTTGGAAGTACCTTTCGGACTCCCAACGCTACCTCTTCTAGAGAGCCATAGCTGTGTGGGCTGACTCTCAGGCCCGATGGACTTCGTAAATTCCCATTCGAGTAGAGTGTTGTCACTGTCAATCCTCTTTTGACGTCCTTCGGTTTACCCAATTCAATATATCGTCACCCGGAGTAGCCCCTTCTTGCAGGCGCCTAGCGAATGCCGCCACAAGACCCCTTGCGTTGGAGTCAAGCTCAGCAGTGCTCACCACATCCTTCGATTGTTCTGCGGAAATTCTTAGCTGGCAGATCTGTTCATCAGTTGCACGACTAGCAAAAAACTCCAATGCCGCTTCAATGTGCTTATCCGAAAGTCTTTTTTCACCATACTCGATGCCACTCAGATGAGCCGAGCTAATCCCCATGGCCTCAGCCATCGCCTTCAGGGACAGATCGAATTTCATTCGAAGCAGCCGTACAGCTTCTCCAAACGGTGTCAGTCTCATATTCCCACCTCGGTTCCCCTGCGATACCCCAGCTTTTCTATCAAGAATCTTTGTTCTCTATTTAGAGAAGATAGTAGCTGTGAAGATTCGTGCCGTCAATGTAGTTGACTTCATATTTGGCTCCACCGAGATTGGAATCGGTTCAGTCAGTTGAGGTGGGTCATACCAGAATCGATGAATAGGGCTTCTTTCGTCAGTGCGATGTATTGAACGGTTCACTTTGACTCTCAGAATTACACCGCTTGATAACACCACCTCGTGCGCCTCCTGAAGCCCGGAAGGCAGATTGCAATACAGATTAGGGGAGGTCTTGATGCAACTATTCAGCTACAAGATGACCCACGATACGGGGTTCGCGCCTAACCCGTTTGGCTACACACTCACCCTTGCGACCTGTAAACCCATGATTCGCCGGACTAAGCATGAAGGCCAATGGATTGCAGGTTTCACGTCAGTTGCGCTGACCGGTGATCGCGTCGGTGAAGAGCGATTGATTTATCTGATGCGGATTGGTGAGAAGCGTCATTTGCGTGATTACTTCACCGATCATCGTTTTCAAGACAAGGTTCCGGACATGCAAACGCCTGGACCCGTACCCAAGGCAGGCGACAATATTTATCGTCCCTTAGTATCCGGGGCATGCGAGTTTTCCCACTTCGAACAGCTCAAAAACCCGAACCACTGGGCCGATTCTGGGCCTAGCGAATTCGACCTAAAACGAGATATTTGTCAACACCGGTTGAAAACTGACCCACCCTACCGAAGTAAAACTGACCCACCCCGGCGGTAGTTAAAGTCTGTTTATAGCTTCGGCGAAG
>NZ_JABWQW010000089.1:0-399 GCF_014268645.1 Pseudomonas sp. SWRI154 | reverse complement strand
CCAACGGCGATCCCGCCGACAACGCCGACCAAACCCGCACCCATGGCTGCCCGGTGTCGATGGTCACCGGCGAAGAACTGCTGACCCTGGACGATGGCACCCTCGACGGGCGTTTGCCCTTCGTCTTCACCCGTCTTTATCGCACCAGCGCCGCCGACCTGGACATTGGCCTCGGCCGTGGCTGGAGTCATGCCCTGGCCCATCGCCTGTTGATTGAAGGCGAGCAGGTCATCTGGATCGACCAGGAAAACCGTCGCACGACCTTTCCTCGACCGAACCTGCAACGCCCGGCGATCCACAACAGCCTGGCCCGTGCGGCGATTTACCTGAGCAGCGAACCGGACGAACTGATCATCGCCCAACCCGGCGACGGTGCGCCTTTCCTACACTTTCGCGACG
>NZ_JABWQW010000088.1:0-402 GCF_014268645.1 Pseudomonas sp. SWRI154 | reverse complement strand
GCCGAAGCTATAAACAGACTTTAACTACCGCCGGGGTGGGTCAGTTTTACTTCGGTAGGGTGGGTCAGTTTTCAACCGGTGTTGACAGCTAAACTGCAAGAACCATGAATATCCAAAGGAGCAAGACATGGAACAAGGAACTTCCAACAGACTTTGAGCACTTCGTCGAGACATTGACGCGCTTGAGCAACAAGAACGGCTTGACCCTGGGCCGGCTGAATCGCCAGGAGCTGGCGGTAATGCTCTTGTACGTCAGCTGCGCAATCAAACCCGGCGAACGCTGCAGTGAACGTGACGCTACCGTGCGGCTGGATCAATGGAAAACCCAATACGCCCCCATGCTGCGAAGCGATGTGGTGGAGCTGCGGCGTACGCTGATTGATGGCAACTACTGGATGCGAG
>NZ_JABWQW010000087.1:0-418 GCF_014268645.1 Pseudomonas sp. SWRI154 | reverse complement strand
GCCGTTCCAACTCTCGGTCGAGTTCGTTGAGCAGGATGTTCGACAGCAACGGCGAGAGAGGGCCGCCTTGCGGCGCCCCTTCCTGCCGTCGACTGACGATCCCGCCCGACATGACTCCAGCTTCGAGGTAACGACGGATCAGCCTGAGCACCCGCTTGTCTTCGATTTGAGGCTCGACGTAGGCCATCAATACATCGTGGTTGACCCGATCGAAGAACTTCTCCAGATCAAGCTCCACGCACCAGCGGTGGCCCGCCGCCACATGGGCGCGGGCTGTTTCGATGGCTTGATGAGCGCTTCTGCCCGGGCGAAAGCCGTAGCTGTAGTCCGAGAACAGAGGGTCGAAGATCGGCGTAAGCTGCTGCAGCAGGGCCTGTTGGATCAGGCGATCCACGACGCTGGGGATGCCCAACTGCCG
>NZ_JABWQW010000086.1:0-462 GCF_014268645.1 Pseudomonas sp. SWRI154 | reverse complement strand
TGCCGAGGTGGTCGAGGTGGTAGTAGAACGGTGTGGCTTTTTCTGGGCCTTCGCCTTCGAGCAGGGCGAGGGGGCGGAAGGTGCCGGGCTCGTAGATGTAGCTTTGGTAGTGCTGGTCGCTGCTTTCGGCGACGACCTGGTCGCCTTGCCAGATAAATTCGGTGGTCTGGTCGTCCACGGTCTTTTCGATGCGTCGGCCGAAGGCGTCGTAGCGGTAGGACGTTTCGCTGCCGTCCGGGCCGGTGACGCCGATGAGGCGGTGTTGGCTGTCGTAGCGGTATTCGGTGACCAGGCATTGGGCTGTGCCGCGGCGTTCGCGGATCAGGTTGCCGTAGGCGTCGTAGTCGTAATGGCGGTCGCCCTCCATCAAGAGGCGGTTGCCCTTGAGGGTGGTCGGGCCGGGGCGGTCTTGCATCAGCAGGTTGCCGGCCGGGTCGTGGGCGAAGCGTTCCGGGGCTTGGC
>NZ_JABWQW010000085.1:0-504 GCF_014268645.1 Pseudomonas sp. SWRI154 | reverse complement strand
CGATCATCAAGGGTGAGCAGGGGAAGGAAACGTTCGGCGATCCCGTCCCTCATGTCATCGGCCCCAGCGGCATTCTGGAAATATCCGAGTGCGATCGCGGCCAGCGTTACCGCATCAGCTTTTTTCCAAATATCACGACCAGTCATGTCAGGGCGCTCTACAGCTCTTACCAGCTCGCGATCGTCGAGCTCGAGGGTTGGCTGACAGCCGAGTGGAACGAGTTTCAACCGCTATGGAAGGAGGCTTCCGAGAGCGGTTTTGTAAAGCGCTTCAACACGTTGCAGGAGGCTCAGTTACGCGGTTTTGAGAACGCCCTGCTCAAGCTATGGGACGACATCAAGCAGATCTTCGATCTGTTGGCGGACCTGCAAGCAAACAGTGAAAAGTTGCTGGAATACCTCACCGAGGCCGAGCTTGAGCAACTGCTGAAAGCTTCCTCGGAGGCGATCGCCAAAGCCCTGATGGTCCTGAGCGATGAGCCCCTGCTCTTCGTCTACACCGCGG
>NZ_JABWQW010000084.1:0-510 GCF_014268645.1 Pseudomonas sp. SWRI154 | reverse complement strand
GCGCAAGTTCGGGTGCGCTCGATGTGCCGGTCGGTAATGACGTCTACCAAGGCCCAACGACGATCACCGAATCGATCAAAGATGCATCCGGCGGCAACCTCGAAGCCATTGCGCCGAACACCGCTCCGGTCAGCACTATCGTCAGCGACGTCAACGACACCACCACCGTGACATTGACCGCCACACCGACCGTGAACGAAAACGGCACGATCACCTACACCGCCACCCTGACCGGTGCTGACGGCAAACCTGTCACCGCGCAAAACGGTCCAGTGACCGTGACCCTGGAAAGCGGCAAGACCATCACCATCGCAGCCGGCGCAAGTTCGGGTGCGCTTGATGTGCCTGTCGGCAACGACGTGTACCAAGGCCCAACGACAGTAACTGAGTCGATTGCCTCGGCATCCGGCGGCAACCTCGAAGCCATTGCGCCAAACACCGCTCCGGTTAGCACCATCGTCAGCGACGTCAACGACACCACCACCGTGACGCTGACCGCCACACCGACCG
>NZ_JABWQW010000083.1:0-516 GCF_014268645.1 Pseudomonas sp. SWRI154 | reverse complement strand
GCCGTTCCAACTCTCGGTCGAGTTCGTTGAGCAGGATGTTCGACAGCAACGGCGAGAGAGGGCCGCCTTGCGGCGCCCCTTCCTGCCGTCGGCTGACGATTCCACCCGACATGGCTCCAGCCTCAAGGTAGCGACGGATAAGCCTGAGCACCCGCTTGTCTTCGACTTGACGCTCGACGTAGGCCATCAATACATCGTGGTTGACCCGATCGAAGAACTTCTCCAGATCGAGCTCCACGCACCAACGGTGACCCGCCGCCACATGGGCGCGGGCCGTTTCGATGGCTTGATGAGCGCTTCTGCCCGGACGAAAGCCGTAGCTGTAGTCCGAGAACAGAGGGTCGAAAATCGGCGTGAGCTGTTGCAGCAAGGCCTGTTGGATCAGACGATCCACGACACAGGGAATGCCCAACTGCCGTGTTCCACCTTTGGGTTTGGGGATTTCGACGGCGCGTACACCTTGCGGGTGATACTCGCCGGCCAGCAACCGAGCCTTGAGGATCGGCCAATACTGAT
>NZ_JABWQW010000082.1:0-532 GCF_014268645.1 Pseudomonas sp. SWRI154 | reverse complement strand
ACCCGCGGCGGCAAGGAGTCGCCGCCGTCAGAGCCACTTACCCTGGCTGTGCAAGCCCTCGCCCAAGACGATCTGCTGGACGCCAAGCCGAGGATTCTGCAAGCCGCCAACAATGGCGAAGGGGCGGAACTGGATGTGGCGGCATTACAGGGCAATGCCACCGTGCGTATCGATAGCTGGCCGCTTATTGCGCAAGGCCAGTACGTTTGGCTGCGCGTGAAGGGCACAAAAAAAGACGGTACAAGCTATGAACTCACCCTCTGGGGGACGGAGCTGGGAAGTCGGGTTTCCCAGGGGTGGGTTGCCAATGGTTATGCCACCAACACCGTGCCACTGAGCGATTTGCGTGAGCTGCGTGACGGCAGTACGCTCACGGTGGAATTCAAGGCCACCTTGAACCAGAGCACTGATGAAAGCCAGGCCATTACGTTTCCGTTGCGCACTTATACCGTCAAGGCGGTGGAGTGGCTTACACCGACCCTCACCGATATCATTGATTCCAAGGGCACGGTGGTCGGCGGCAGCACGGTCG
>NZ_JABWQW010000081.1:0-557 GCF_014268645.1 Pseudomonas sp. SWRI154 | reverse complement strand
ATCACCACGGTCAGCGCATCCTCGGCCGCCATCGGATTAAGTACATTGCCGGGAGCTTGCTTGACGCTAGGGGCGACTCCGTTAAATGCCGCGCGGATACTGTAGATGCGCAATGGGAAGGGAGTGGCCTGATCTTCATCGAGGCTCTGGTTGAAGGAGGCCTTGAGTTCCAACATCAATTGGCTGCCGTCGCTTAGACGCTGCAGCTCGCTGTAGGGAATGATGAACTCTTTGAACCCTCGGTTATACCATTCCCAGCTCACCCAATCACCAGTACCTCTCGCTAGCTGCTTGTCGTAAGTTGAATCATCGGCGTTCCTGCCTTCCAACCGGAACCATACGCGCTGGCCGTGTGCTATATGCGGCCAGCTATCAATGCGTACCGTGACATCGCCCGACACACTGGACATATCCAGTTCACCACCGTTGCCGCTATCCGCAGCCTGGAGGATGCGCGGTTTGCTCGGCATCAGCGCCTCGGCGGGCATCGCCTGCACTGCCACCGTTAAGGCAGTGGACGGCGGCTTCGTTCCGCTACTGCGCGTGACGGTGTAGGT
>NZ_JABWQW010000080.1:0-646 GCF_014268645.1 Pseudomonas sp. SWRI154 | reverse complement strand
AGACGGTAGAAGCGCAGCACCTGCCGCCACAATCTGCGCCCCTGGTCATCACCGTTGACGAAGCCACCATCCTCAGGGCCGGGGATACTGACAGCAATGGCCTGGCGGTGGTCTTTGAAGTGTATGACCGGGTGGACAACAAGTCCGACGACTGGAGTGCCGAAGTGCGGGTGATTGTCGACACCGACAACTCGCGCTTGATGGCGCCGCTGATCAAGGAGGCGGTCAATCTGGAGCTGGACATGGACCAGCTTGGCGAGGCGGACCTGACCTTTCAGGTGGTCGCAATGGATGCCAACTTCAAGGTGGATGATGAAGTCGAGATGCGTTTGACGGGCACAACGGCGGAGGGCGAAAAGATCGAAGAGGTCATCTTTGCGCCGGAAAGAATTCGCAGCTTCCCGAGTATCCCCGAGTTCAAACGCCCCAGCGCCGAGGTCCGGCAACTGGCTGGTGGCCCCCATGCCGCTTTTTCCTACCGGCTGATCAAGGCGGATGGCAGTGCTGACCTGTTCTCCAAAATATTCTCCCCAAGGATCGTGGGCCGGGCCAATTCCCTGGCGGCGCCGATCCCGCTGGACGAGATCGCCGGCACGCTCGACCCGCAACTGCCGAGCACAACGATCGAGATTGCGCTGGATCCGGC